>JAYZBK010000202.1:0-11282 GCA_036339295.1 Planctomycetota bacterium | reverse complement strand
CCCGGCTGATCTTGGTGAACGAGTGGATGACATGGAGCGTTCCATCCACCCAATCACCTCTGGGGCTCGAGCAGCGGCTCGAGTGCCGCCCCCGTCGAGCGGATCGTCCGCTCGTTCATACCGGAGGTTCGGGCTGAAAGTCCCGGCCGACGGACGACCGGTGAAAAGGCCCCACGGGGCCGGGAAGGATCCATCACCATGTCGCTCGCTTCGAGCAAGCTCACATCGCTGCAGGCGTACACGATGCTGGTGTACCGCAAGCCGCTTCATCCGGAGTTCTTCGGGATCGAGGGTCGACAGAGGATCGATCAGGATGACTTCGAGTTCGAGGGCTGGATCTTCCCGGGAGGCCAGGTCGCCCGGTTCCAGTCCGGCAACGTGACCATCTGCGAGGTGGTGACCGACCAGGTCGAGAACCTCCCGGAGAAGGGGCTCGCCGCCAACCTTCCTTGTGCCGGCGAGCGGGACTTCGAGAAGACCTTCGGCGACGCGGTCACCTACATGACCACGATGCAGACCGAGACGCTGTCCGAGCACCTGTACGAGTCGACCTACCGGGAGATGCTGGATCACGCCCGCAACTCCAACTGCCTCGTGAACATGCCGCCGGTCACCGGCAGTCGGCCCGAGCTGTCCGTGCTCGACATGCAGCGGTATCGCACCGAGGTCCATGTCCAGGGGTACCACCTCCGGGCGGACTGCGGGCTCGTCCTCCGAACCCAGTCGCTGTTCAAGCTCGGCATCGATGAGGATTCCGACGAGGAGTGACTCCTCGCATCCCCTGACGACGACCGCACCGGCGGCCCTGGCTCGACGAGCCGGGCCGCCGGTTTCCTTTTCCCGCCCGCCTTGGGTTACGCTTCGTCGGCGATGACGGACCTCGAGACACAGGCCCTCCAACGGGCGGCGCGAGCGTTGATCGAGACCGACCGTCTCTGGGGGCTCGAAGCCGTTCCGGTCCCGGATGCTCCTGCGATCGATCCAGGGCACGCGCCCGAGCCGCTCGTGGCACCGACGGCCTCGCCGTCGGCCGAACCGCCGGTGCCGACGACGCCCCGGGAGGCGACATCGGTTCTCGCGCCCGCCGTCGATCCGGCTCCGCTGGCCGATTCGAACGCAGCGCGGCTCGAGTCGCTCGAGTCGTTGCATGCCCGGGACTGCGGGCACTGCTCGGGATCGAGCGGCCACGCCAACGTGGTCTTCGGCGAGGGGAATCCCGAAGCGACGGTGATGTTCGTCGGGGAGGCGCCCGGGGCGGAGGAGGATCGAACCGGACGACCGTTCGTGGGCGAAGCCGGCAAGCTCCTCGATCGGATGATGGCGTCGGTCGGGCTCGAACGCCCGGACGTGTACATCGGGAACATCGTGAAGGTCAGGCCGGCGGAGAACCGGACGCCGCGGCCCGACGAGTGCGAGGTCTGCGGTCCCTGGCTGCTCGCGCAGATCGCGGCGATCCGTCCACGGGTCGTCGTCGCCCTCGGGGGCACGCCCTCGAAGTACCTCCTGCAGACGACGACCGGGATCACGCGGTTGCGGGGGATCCGGGCGGACGTCGAAATCGACGGACTGCTCGTGCCGGTGGTCCCGACCTTCCATCCGGCGTACGTCCTGCGCCAGTACACGCCGGAGGTCCGGCGTGCGGTCTGGGAGGACCTCAAGCAGGCCGTGGCGATCGCGGGGGATTGACCTCGCCCGGTCGGGGACCCGGATCGGGTCGGGCCTCGGGGGACCGTCGGTGGTCGAGCACGATCGTCACCGGTCCGTCGTTCTCGAGGGTCACGAGCATCGAGGCGCCGAACATCCCGGTCGCGAGCGTGATGCCTCGTTCCTCGAGCAGGCGGCCGACCCGGTCCACCAGCGGCTGCGCGACCTCGGGCGGGGCGGCGTCCACGAAGCTGGGTCGATGGCCCTGCGTGGTGTCGGCGCAGAGGGTGAACTGGCTCACGAGCAGCACGGCCCCGCCGATGGCCTCGATGTTCCGATTCATCCGACCCTCGTCGTCCGTGAAGATCCGGAGGCCGGCGATCTTCCTGGCCATCCAGTCGGCGGCGGCCTGGTCGTCGCCGACGGCGATCCCGAGGAGCACGAGCAGTCCCGGGCCGATCTCGCCGACGACGCGGTCGTCGACCCGGACGCTGGCGCTTCGGACTCGCTGGACGACGCTCCGCACCGCCGATCAGTCGCCGAGGAGGGCGATGGCCGCGACCGAGACCAGGGCGGCGCCCCGGTCGTCGACCGCCTGGCGGTAGTCGACCAGCTCGATCTCGCTCGCCCCCGCGAGACGGGCCGTCGCCGACATGTTTCCGAGGGAGCACCAGCGAGTGGGGTTCTTGCACCACTCCATCGACTCCACGAACGCATCGACGTCGTTGGCGATGAACTTCGCGAGGTGCTCCCGGTCGTGCCGTTCGACCTCGACCCGGCGGGCTTCGTCGACCGGCTTGGGTTCCCCGAACTGCGGTCCGACGTGGGAGAGATCGGCGGAGGACACGAAGAACGTCGTGCCGCCCGCCTCGCCCAGCGACTCCTGGAGCGCCTTGACGAACTCGTCGAGTCCGACCCGTCCGCCGTCGTTCTCGATCATCGGGACGAGGGGGTCGGGAAGGAGGGCGGCGACGACGGGGACCTCGCCGAAGAGATGGCGGATCCAGGGAAGCTGGAGTTCGATCGAGTGCTCGGGGAGCAGGTCGAGCTGGTCCTTGAACAGTCGATCGCCGAGCCGGCCTCGAAGCCCCTCGATGACCGCGGTGTCGGGAAGGACGCGGCCGAGCGGCGTCTCGAACCCGTGGGGGCTCATGACCACGCCATCCCCCAGGCCGAAGTGATTGGTGCCGAGGATGACGACTCGATCGGGCGTCTCGGAACCGAGCCAGGCGCGGTAGCCCCCGGCGTAGACCTCGGCGCCTCGGGGGTAGTCCAGGTGCGGGACGACGAGGCCGACGACCGACTGGTCGAACTCCGGGTCCTCGGCATCGGCGAGCCAGGCGTCGAGCTGTCCGGTGGCGAGTTCCCTCGCCCATGCCGCCTGCTCCTCCGGGGCCTCGGGCGGCTCGCCGCCACCGGACGCCTGGTGGGCGACCTGCACGATGCTCATCGACGCGCGGGCCGGGAAGGCGTCGTTCTCCTTCAACTTCGTCGCGATCTGACGCTCGTACTCCTCGAAGGTGGGGCCCCAGAGGAGTCCGAACTTGTCCATCTGGTCGACCAGGGCATTGACCTGGACCGCGGCCTTCTCGAGGTTCGACGCCCGTTCGGGATCGTCCTCGCGAACGAGCTTCGAAGCGATCTCGTCGACCGTGCTCTCGCCGTTGAACAGCTGGATGACGCCCATCGCCTGCGGTGGCACGACCATCGTCTGCTGGACGAGCATCGACGGGTCCCTCAACGCGACCAGCTGCTTCCCGTCGTTCTGGACGGGAATCGGCTGCACGGGGCGGGTGTGGGGGCGGACGAGATGGGGGGCACGGGCGTTGGAGTCAGGCATGGTCGGCGAAGTGTACCCACACCGTTCTGTCACCCGCGGACGCTCTCCGATCGGTCTTCGTGCGGTTCTCGGGCCTTGGGGCCTCCGGATTCGATCTGGCTTCCTCGGCCGGGAGGGGGGTATCATGTCGCGTCCGGCACCGTCCGGTATTCGCGTCGGCGGCATGATGGATCGTCGGCGCGGAGTCATCTCTCCGGGGAACCCGGATTCGGTTCAGGCCGGGCGCGTCCCGGACCGACGGAACCGAACCGGCACTTGCTTCGTCTGAGCAACAGAACTGCCCGGTGTTCGTTCCAACAGCGGCGTCGACGAACGCCCATTCGACAACGGTCCCCGCCCCAGACCCAGGAAAAAGGCACACTCAAATGAGCAGCTTCCGAAACCACCTCATTCGCTCCGCGGCCCCGGCGACGCTCGCGCTCGTGATGCTCGGCTGCGACGTGGAGCAGGGAAAGACCGTCGCCGAGGGCGACTCCGCCCCCGCGGCGACCGCGAAGGACGCCGAGACGACCGCCGCCGCCAAGACGCCGATCAGGAACGCGGAACCCGCCGACATCAAGGCGACGATCGGCAAGCCGTCGCTCTCCCCGTCCGGCGCCTCCGGCCTCACGACCTCCGCCGAGGCGAGGGCGATGCAGGGACCGACCCCGCCCGCCGCCGATCGCGGCGCGCCCCAGCTCGACATCAGCTTCGCCCCCCAGAAGCTGGACCTCGGGATGATGAAGCCCGGCGTCCCGAAGACCGGCACCGTCGTCCTGACCAACAACGGCAACGCCACCGTCCAGATCAAGAAGGCGGTCGCCAGCTGCGGCTGCACCACGCCGAACTGGCCCCGCGACCCGATCGGTCCCGGCGAGTCGGCGGAGATCGAGATCACCCTGAAGCCCTCGCTGAAGCAGGGCCAGAAGCTCAACAAGCGGGTCACCCTGCAGATGGTCGCGGGCCCCCCGCAGGTCATCACCGTGGCGGGCGAGGTCGGCATGTACGTCAAGCTCGCCCCCGACTTCCTCGATGCCGCGAAGCAGGAATCGGCCGACCAGGGCATGGTCGTCCTCGATTCCGCGGACGAGACCCCGTTCGCCATCGTGGCGGTCGATCCCCCGGTGCTCTCCGGCGCCGGCGAGGAGAAGTCGCTGCACCACGAACTGGCCATGGACTGGGATGCCTGGGAGGCGGCCGGTCGCCGACCGATGATCAAGCTCACGACCGATCACCCCAACGCGCCGGAGCTGAGCGTGACCGTCCGCCGGGCGATCATCCGCGACAAGCCCACGCCTCCGCAGCGCGGTGACATCGCTCGCTCGAGCAAGCTCCTCGTCGCCACGCAGGGGCGGAACGCCGAGGGCGTCAAGGCCGCGATCGAGGCCGGCGACGACATCGACGCCGCCGGGATGGGCGGCATGAAGGCGCTCCACTGGGCGGCCAAGAACGGCGACGCCGAGATCATGCAGCTTCTGCTCGAGGCCGGGGCCGACGTGAACACCCGGAACAAGGTCGGGAAGACCCCGGTCGGCATCGCCGCGGAGAGCGGCAACCTCGCCGCTCTCGAGATGCTCGTCGCCAAGGGCGGCGACATCGACTCGGTGGACGAGATCGGTGGAACGCCGCTCCTCTGGGCCGCGGCGCTCTCCAAGGATCCCGCGACGGTCGCCTTCCTCGTCGAGAAGGGCGCCAACGTGAACATCGTCGACTCGAACGGGATGACGCCCCTCATCTGGGCGGCCGGCATCGGCCGACCCGAGTCGGTCCAGGTGCTCGTCGACCAGGGGGCCGACCTCGACGTCGTGGAGATGCACCAGAAGGAGAACGCCCTGATGCGGGCCGCCCGGATCGGGAGCCCCGAGTCGCGCGAGGTCCTCCTCGCCGCCGGCCCGGATCTCGAGATGACGAACCTTCTCGGCCAGTCCGCCGTGATCATCGCCGCGAGCTCCGCTCCGGTGGAGAAGATCAAGCTGCTGGTCGACGCCGGGGCGGACCTCGGCGTCCGCGACACCCGGCAGTGGTCGGTGCTCGACCACGCGAAGGCCCGGACCGATGCGGCCCGGACCGAGGTCCTCGAGTACCTCGAGGCGAACGCTCCGGCGTCGATCAAGGCCGCCGGCGGCTGAACCGCCTCGTCGGGACGAACGAATCGCGATCACGACCCCCTCGGCGTTGCCGGGGGGGTCGTTTCCTTGCCTGTTGCCATGGTTCCGGTTGAACGGCCCGTCCGAGCCGTCGCGGTCGCACTAGACTGCTCGATTCATCGTTCCGCCTCCCTCGGGCCCTCCAGGACCTCCGCATGACCACCACTTCCATCGCTCCGTACGACAGCCTGCTCGAGCTCGGTCGAGAGACCGGCGTCCTCCGGAGCATCAACGGGCTGCTCAGCTGGGACCAGGAGACGACGATGCCGGTCGGTGGGGGGGTGCATCGCGCGACCCAGCTGTCGCTCCTCGCGAGGATGGCCCATGAGCGACTGGCCTCCGAGGAGATGGGGTCGCTGATCGCCGCCTGCGAGGACGGCATGGACCTCGATGCGGACACCATCGAGGCGGCGAACGTCCGGAACTGGCGTCGGGATCACGATCGGGCGGTGAAGCTGCCCGCGTCGCTCGTCGAGGAGCAGGCCTCGGTGGCCAGCACCGCCCAGCACGAATGGGCGGCGGCCCGGAAGGACAACGACTTCAAGCGGTTCCTTCCATGGCTCGAGAAGACCGTCGGGCTCGCGCGGCGACAGGCCGAGTGCTACGGCTGGGCCGACGGCGGAGAGCCGTGGGACGCCCTCGCCGAGGACTACGAGCCCGGTTGCACGGCCGCGGGCGTGGCCGAGGTCTTCGGCCCGCTCCGCGATCGCCTGAAGGTCCTTCTCGACCGGATCATGGGGTCGGATCGGTCCCCGGACCACCGGCTGGACGGGATCGAGCTTCCCGAGGACGCGCAGATGGCCTTCGCGCGGGAGGTCGCCGAGGCGCTCGGCTTCGACTTCGAGCGGGGGCGACTGGATCGATCCGTGCATCCGTTCTGCGGAGGCTCGCACTGCGACGACGTGCGGATGACCACCCGGTTCCACCCGGCGATGGTGACCGACGCCCTGAGCAGCACGATGCACGAGGCCGGCCACGGCATGTACGAGCAGGGACTCTCCTTCGAGCACATCGGGACTCCGTGCGGTTCGAGCGTCTCGCTCGGGATCCACGAGAGCCAGAGCCGGATGTGGGAGAACCAGGTGGGCCGCAGTCTTCCGTTCTGGACGTGGTGCCAGCCGCTTCTCGCGAAGCACTTCGGCGATGCGGTCTCGGGGATCGACGCTCGCGCGGCGTTCGAGTCGGCCAATCGCGTCTCGCCGGGCTTCATCCGGGTCGAGGCCGACGAGGCGACGTACAACATGCACGTGATGATCCGTTTCGAACTGGAACGGGCCCTCATGACCGGCGATCTCGCGCCCGCCGACGTTCCGGGAGCGTGGAACGAGAAGTATCGGGACTACCTCGCGGTCGAGGTCCCGGACGATCGCCGCGGCTGCCTCCAGGACATCCACTGGTCGATGGGGGCCCTCGGCTACTTCCCGACCTACACCCTGGGCAACCTGTACTGCGCCCAGTTCTTCGAGGCGGCACGGGAGGCGATCCCGGGGCTCGACGAGGGCTTCGCCGAGGGGCGCTTCTCCGGGCTCCTCGAGTGGCTTCGCGAGAACATCCACCGGCACGGTCGCCGGTACACCGCGGCGGAGCTCTGCGAGCGAGTGACCGGCAAGCCCCTGTCGGCCGATCCGCTCATGCGCCATCTCGAGTCCAAGTTCGGCGACATCCACGGCGTCTGATCGACGCCCCGTTCCAAGAGCCCTCGCCCCAAGCGCCATGTCGAACCCCGACCGCATCCGGAACGTCGCGATCATCGCGCACGTCGATCACGGCAAGACCACGCTCGTGGACGCGATCCTCGCGCAGTCCGGCGTCTTCCGCGAGAACGCGGAGCGCGAGGACTGCGTGCTCGATTCGAACCCGCTCGAGCGGGAGCGGGGGATCACGATCCTCTCCAAGAACTGCGCCGTCGACTGGACCTTCGACGACGGCACGTCCATGCGGATCAACATCATCGACACCCCGGGCCACGCCGACTTCGGCGGCGAGGTCGAGCGGGTGCTGCGCATGGCGGACGGCGTCATCCTGCTCGTGGACGCGGCGGAGGGGCCCATGCCCCAGACCCGCTTCGTGCTCGGGAAGGCGCTCGGGATCGGATTGCGTCCGATCGTCGTGGTGAACAAGTGCGACAAGCCCGACGCTCGCGTCGAAGCGGTGGTCGACGCGGTCTTCGACCTGCTCGTCGATCTCGGGGCCGACGACGAGACCCTCGACTTCCCCGTCCTCCACGCGTCGGGCCGCGACGGCTGGGCGACCGACGACCACACCGACGAGGCAAGCCGCGAGCTGGGCGTCCGGCCGCTGATGGACGTGGTGCGGTCGCGGATCCCGGCCCCGGCCGATGTCGCGGACGGCCCGCTCCGCATGCAGGTGACCTCGCTCGACCGCAACGACTTCGTCGGCCGCATCGTCATCGGCCGCGTCACCGGCGGCGTCGTCCGGCCCGGCATGCCCGTCGTGGTGCACGGGCCCGAAGGCCGCTCGCAGACCAGGGTGGGACGCGTGCTCGCCTTCGAGGGGCTCGGCCGGCGAGAGGCGGAGGAGGTCGGCGCGGGGGACCTCTGTGCCCTCGAGGGACTCGAGGTCGCCGGGCTCGGCGACACGATCACCTGTCTCGAGGATCCGCAGCCGCTGCCTCGGGTCGCGGTGGACGAGCCCACGCTCCACATGGTCTTCCGGATCAACGATGGTCCGCTCGGCGGTCGCGACGGCAAGTTCGTGACGAGCCGCCAGATCCGCGACCGCCTCGACCGAGAGCTGGAGGCGAACGTCGCGCTCCGCGTGGAGCCCGGGCCGTCTGCGGAGAGCTTCAAGGTCTCGGGTCGCGGATTGCTTCACCTGGGGGTGCTCCTCGAACAGATGCGTCGCGAGGGCTACGAGGTCGTGGTGGGGCGTCCCGAGGTCGTGATCCGCGAGATCGACGGGAAGGCGCACGAGCCGTGGGAACGACTCACCGTGGACACGCCGCCGGAGTCGGCGGGGGCGGCGATCGAACAGATCGGTGGCCGCGGCGGGGAGATCACGACGGTCGATCCGGTCGGGACCCGCACCCGCATCGAGGGGCTGATGCCGGCCCGCGGCCTGATCGGGCTCCGGACGCGGCTGCTGAACGCCTCCGGGGGCGAGGCGATCCTGCATCACACCTTCGATTCCTGGCGGCCGGCCGGGACCCCGCGTCGGGATCGTGCCAACGGCGTCATGATCTCGACCGAGACGGGCAAGGCGACGACCTACACGCTGCTCTCGCTCTCGGAGCGGGCGGTGATGTTCGTCGAGCCCGGGGACGAGGTCTACGAGGGCATGGTCGTCGGCGAGAACAGTCGCGAGAACGACCTCGACGTGAACCCGACCAAGGCGAAGGCGTTCTCGAACATGCGGGAAGCCAACAAGGATGCGACCGTGGTGCTCAAGGCCGCTCGTCGCATGAGCCTCGAGATGGCGCTCGAGTACATCGCGTCCGACGAGGCGGTGGAGGTGACCCCGTCCGCGATCCGGATGCGGAAGCTGGTGCTCTCCGAAGTGGATCGTCGTCGGCAGGCTCGGAGCGATCGGGCGAAGGCGGCCGGCGCGAACGCCTGAGCGGCGGAAGCCCCGGACTTGCGGGCTTCGTGTCGTGGAACGGCGACTTGCTACCGTGCCCTCGTGCCGATCCATCGCACGATCAGCAGGCCCTGGGCGCTCGCGCTCAGCTTCACCTGGCTCTACGCGATCTCGCTGATCGCCTTCGTGGCCATCGGCCCGATCATGCTCGGCCTGATCGCCGCCCTCGTCGACGGCGATTCCGCGGCCGACGCCTTCGGCGACGGGATCCGGGTGATCGGCGAGAGCTACCTCGGGCTCGTCACGTTCCAGTGGGTCGACGACGTTCTCGACGACGACTTCTGGGTCGTGGTCGCGATCTTCACGGGATGGGTGCTTCTCCAGGTCGTCTTCCTGTCGCCTCTCGTCGGCCGGCCGCGGATCGCGGAAGAGGGGAGGCGGATGCTGCCCAGCGTGCTCGCGGTGGTCCTGATCTCGACCACCGCGACCGCGTTGCTCTGGGTGGCGCTGGTCGAGAGCCTGCTGGTGGCGTTCCTGCCCGACGAGGCGAGTTTCGACGACGGCTACGACCGGATCGTCATGCCCTGGGGCTGGCTGGTCGCCATCGGCATCTGGACCGGCGGCGGGTTCGTCTGGTACCGGCTGCTTCGGTCCGCCGGCCGGAGCCACGACCCGACCGGCCTGGATCGCCTGCTGCGACGGCTTCTCGCCGGAACGGCGATCGAGGTCGCCCTCGGAACGCTGGCCGTGCTCCTGGTTCGCCGCCGTCACGACTGCATGTGCATCACCGGGTCGTTCTTCTCGCTGGCCTATGCGCTGACCGTCCTCCTGTGGCTGTGCGGCCCGTGGGCCGTGCTGTTCGCCACCCGGGCCGAGCGAACCCGATGGAGGCGCCACGCATGCGTCGGCTGCGGCTACGTCCGGCGACAGGGATCGGCCCGGTGCCCGGAATGCGGGCGGCTCCATGAGGACGACGATCCTCCGGAACCGGAGGGGACTGCGGAGACGGGGGCGTGACGCCGCGAGGCCTGCGATCCCCTGTTTTACGTAACATGCATTATGAGACTTGGGGCCCAAAAACGGGGCTGGGGGGGTCGAGGGCGGCCATGGCGTCGATCAGGCCGGCTACCAGGCCACGTTCCGGGTCGGATCGAGACGGCTGCCGGCGGACGGTTCCCCGGCGGGCTCTCGGGGTCGCCCGGGCCCGCCCGCTCGCCGGCGACGCGTCGGGCCACGAGTCGGTCCACGGGTCGGGTCCTGAACTCAGGGCTGGTCGGTCTCGATCGCTTCGGTGATGGCCGCTTCGAGCGCCGCCACCGCGGCCGGGCCGTCCGCCCGTCTCAATCCGGCGACGATCCGATCCTTCAGCTCCTCGGTGTCCCGGCCGGGCTCCAGCGACCAGGGGTCGAGTTCGATCGCGTCCTCGGGGACCAGTTCCGGGTAGGCCAGATGGTTCGGAAGCCATGGCAGGCATCGGGCCACCAGGGCTTCGGCGACGGCGAGCCCGAAGAACTCGTGTCGGGCCGTCGAGAGCACCCAGTCGCAGGCATGAAGCCACGACAGGTACGTCGGCCGGTCCACGTTGCCCGCATGGGCGATCCGGTCGCGGTGCCGCTCGAGGAACCGCTGCATCGCCGCGGGAGGCTCGTTCCGGCTGTCGCCGAGGATCACCCAGCGGATCGCCGGGCCGCCGGCCGCCTCCTCGGACGCCGCCCGTTCGGCGGTCTCGAGCAGCTCGTCGCAGCCCTTGTCGTGTTCCCAGCGATGCGGCCAGGCGACCAGCAGCTCACGAGGATGGCGTCCAGCCCGGTCCTGATAATCGGCGGCGGGGGTGTTACGTAAAATCGCGGCGTCCTCGATCTCCGCGAACTCCACCGGCGGTGGCACGACGACCGACTTGCCCCGGAGTCGGTGCTCCCAGCCGTCGCCGATCGACTCCGGGGCGTGGCGAAGGATCGCCCGCATGCCCTCGATGAACGACTCGCGGTTCCAGTCGCTGTTCCAGGTCACCCGGTCGGCGGCTTCGATCGACGCGAGGTTGGTGAATGCGAGGTGGGCGTCCCGTTCCTCCGTTCCGGCGGGAGCACGCTCCGCGATCGGGTAGGCCGCCTGGTTCTCGTGCATCGAGAGGATGA
>JAYZBK010000201.1:0-22868 GCA_036339295.1 Planctomycetota bacterium | reverse complement strand
CGGAGAATGGGGCCTCCGAGGCGTGATCGTCCGAAACTGCACACCGTGGCCCCCCCTATCCGGTATCGTCCCAGCCCCTGCGGCGAGGCCCTTCCGCCCCGCCCGCGTCCACCAGCAAGTCCCACCGCCCGGAGACCGGGCCCCATCTGGAGCATGTCGAGAGCCATGGAGACCACCCTCATCATCCTCAAGCCGGATGCCGTTCAGCGAGGCATCATGGGCCGCATCCTGAGTCGCTTCGAGGACAAGGGCCTGCAGGTCGTCGGCGCGAAGTTCATGCAGATCGGGCAGGACCTCGCGGCTCGGCACTACGCCGACCACAAGGAGAAGCCCTTCTACGCTGGCCTCGTCTCGTTCATGACCTCCTCCCCGGTGCTCGTCCTCGCCCTGCGCGGGAACGGCGCCATCGCCATCTGCCGGTCGATGATGGGCGCGACCTTCGGCTTCAAGGCCGACGCCGGGACCATCCGAGGCGACTTCGGCGTCTCGAGCTCCTTCAACCTGATCCATGGATCCGACAGCCCCGAGGCCGCATCCCGCGAACTCGAGCTGTTCTTCGGCGACGGCGAGATCCTCGACTGGTCGCCCGCGATCCAGGGCTGGGTCTACGACATGAGCTCCGGCGCCCCGGAGTGATCGTCGCGGAGCGATGAACCGAACCCAGCGGGCCCTCGACCGAGGGCTCGATGCCGACCACGACACCGGCGGCCTCGCGACCAGCGGGGCCGCCGGTCTGCATCGGTGGAGGGCCCGCTCTCCGACTCCGGAATCTCGATTCCGGGGTCGCCGGCGGGGTCCGTCGGAATCCGCGAAACGGAATCCGAACCAATGGGGTGATCGAAGCGTATGGCATGTACGACAGCTTGTCGGCCATGCCGTCGAGTGTCCGGGAGCACCTTCGAGAGCGGCACCGTTCGGAGGACGACTGGACCACTCGCGTCGTGCAAGCCGAGCGCTCCGACCCTGCACGGCCAGGGCCACAACCAACGGGGGGTTGAGATCGCCCACGCGATCGAACGACGCATGCCAGCACCACGAGCGAACAACGCGATGATCGGCCGGAACTCCCCACTGGACCGCGTCCGGAGCCGGACGAGATCCGGTCTCGGTTCCTCCTCCGTCCGTCCGGGCGGGAACGGGGCGGCGCGGAAGCGCACGAGCAGGGCCGGCGTCCGACCGCTCGCTCGACGCGAGGAGATCGTTCTCGCGACCATCCTCGAGAAGCCGGTCGACTACATCGACTCGGAGGTCTTCCTTCGTCCGGATGCGGAGGAGCACATCTACGGGCTCGAGGAGGTCGACCGCCCCGACGTCTCGTGGTACCGCCCGCTCATGGAGGACGTCCTGCCCTCCAGGGGTCGCCCCGAGATGACGAAGAAGGGCAAGTCGGTCCTCCTCACCGCGGCGCAGGAACGCGTCCTCTTCCTCAAGTACAACTACGCCCGACACAGGATGCGCGGCATCCAGATCGAGCTCGACGGACGTCGTCCCGATCTCGAGACCGCGCGTGAGATCCTCCGCTGGCATGCGGTCGCGGACCAGTACCGCGAGCAGATCGCCGAGACCAACCTGGCCCTGGTCCTCGCGATGGCGAAGCGCGTCCGCATCATGGACGGCGAATTCGCCGACCTCGTGAGCGAGGGGAACATGGCGCTCATGCGATCGGTCGACAAGTTCGACTGCGGCCGCGGCTTCAAGTTCTCGACGTACGCCTGCCGAGCGATCCTCAAGGCCTTCAGCCGGCACGGCATGAAGAGCACGAGGCATCGACAGAGGTTCCCCACCGACTTCGACCCCGCCTACGAGAAGTCGGACTTCGTCGAGGCGCGACGAGCGGAGCAGGTCGCCGACTCCGCCGACGAGGTCCGCTTCATCATGAGCAACAACCGCGCGGAACTCTCGAAGGTCGAACGGACCGTGATCCTCCACCGCTTCGGAATCGGTGACGACCGGAAGCAGGCCCCGCTCACCCTCGAGCAGGTGGGCCAGCTGATCGGCGTCACCAAGGAACGGGTCCGCCAGATCCAGAACAAGGCGCTCTCGAAGCTGCGCACGGTCATCGAGGAGGGGAAGCCCCTCGACGATTCCGAGCCGCGAGAGAACTGACTGCCCGGGAAGAGATTCCCGGCCTACCAGCCGCCCCCCGCCTGTCGGGGGGCGGTCACGTTTCAGCGACGGCGTGGTTCGCGAGGGTCGGGAGGGCGACCGCGGTGACGGCCAGGTGCAGGGCACCGAAGGCCGCGAAGATCAACCCGTACGCGGAACCGGCCGACGATGGGCTGGTGGACTCCACGAGCGTGGCGACGAGGAACCCCGCGACCGTGACGCCGACGAGGAACCCGATGTCCCCGGCCGCCCGGAACCCACCCATGCCGATGAGACCGCCGTGAAGTCGGTCGAGCAGGGAGAGCGAGGTCGGGAGCAGGACCGCGCCTCCGATCCCCATGACGATCATGACGAGCGAGAGCACCGTCAGCGTGCCCGCGACCTGCGGGAGGATCACCAGTCCGAGGCCGAAGGCGAGCGAGCCCGCCAGTCGAACGCGGAGCGTGCCGAGTCGATCGGCGACGAGTCCCGCTGGAATCGCCCCCAGTCCCATGAGCAGGAGGACCGAGCCGACGAGCCCGCCCCTCACCGCGGGCCCGAGTCCGACCGCGGAAGCGAGGAAGAGCCCGAGCGTTCCCGTCAGGAGACCACCAGCGGCTCGATCGCTCGCGGCGATCAGGAGAAGCGGCCAGAGCGGGCTGCGCGGACGATCGAGCGGCCGACGCGATTCGCGTCCGGCCGAGGCCGCCTCCCCGAGTCCCTTGAGTCGACGGAGAGGCTCGCGCCACGCCATGGCGAGGCAGGCGGCGGCGAGGCAGGCGAGCGCCCCCACGAGGAAGACGGTCGCATCGACGCCCGGGGTGGCCTCCTCGAGTCGGACGATCTGACCTCCGAGGATCGCCCCGCCCCCCAGCGCGATCGAGAGGAAGGCGGCGGCGAGCCCGTAGCGCAGCCCCATCGACCGATGCCCCCCCGCCCGCCCGACGAGATCGAAGATGACCGCGAACACCACGACGTCCGCCACGCCCTCCATCGCACGGAGGACGATGGTCGGCCAGAAGCCGATGGGGAGCCACATCGCCGCGAGCAGCGCGGCGTCGACCGCCGCGGCGACCGAGACGGCCGCCACCGGCCTTCCGCGGCCGGCGACCCACCCCAGGATCGGAAGGGCGCAGAGTCCCCCGACGAGGTTGACCGCGAGGAACGCGTGCGCGATGCCCGGTCCGACGTCGTATCGCTGGACGAGGATCTCCTCGAGGATCGGAACGACCATCGCATCCGGCAGGGCGGTCAGCACGAGGAGCGTGGAGACCATCGCCAGTTCGCGCAGGCGGACACCGACACGATGGACGCCCCCGTCGAGATGGTGGTTCGGACCGTCTTCCATGGCTCTGCCTGGGGCATTCGGGCGAGCCCGGCGAGCGAACCGCCGACTCCCCGCATCGAGCATATCCACGGACGCGGACCCGCAAGATCCCGCGAGCTAGACTGCGACGACGGGCCCGATCCCGGACCCCACTCCCCGGAGCAAGCAGGTCATGGTCGACAAGGTCTTCGAGAACCCCGGATCCGCCCTCGATGGGCTGGTCGAGGACGGGATGACGGTCGCGGTCGGTGGTTTCGGACTCTGCGGCATCCCCGAGCAGCTGATCACCGCCCTTCGAGACACGGGGGTCCGCGATCTGGTCGCCGTGAGCAACAACGCCGGGGTCGACGACTGGGGGCTCGGGCTCCTCCTCCAGACCCGGCAGATCCGGAAGATGGTGTCGAGCTACGTCGGGGAGAACGCCGAGTTCGAACGCCAGTTCATGGCCGGCGAGCTCGAGGTCGAGTTCAATCCGCAGGGCACCCTCGCGGAGCGGATGAGGGCCGGCGGCGCGGGCATTCCCGCGTTCTACACCCGCACCGGGGTGGGAACGCAGGTGGCCGAAGGCAAGGAGACGCGGGAGTTCGACGGGGAGACCTACGTCATGGAGCGGGGCATCGTGGCCGATCTCTCCCTCGTCAAGGCGTGGAAGGCGGATCGCAGCGGCAACCTGGTCTTCCGGAGGACGGCTCGGAACTTCAATCCGATGGTCGCCTCATGCGGTCGACGAACCGTGGTCGAGGTCGAGGAGCTGGTCGAGATCGGCGATCTGGACCCCGACGGCATCCACACCCCCGGGATCTTCGTCGACCGAATCGTGGTGACAACGTCCGAGAAGCGGATCGAGCAGCGGACCGTGCGGCCGGCCTGAGCCCTTCGCCGCCTCGTGGCGACTCCCCCAGACGTCCCCACCCTCCTGGACGAGGCCCCGCTTCGGGTGCAATTCGGGCCCGCCGACGGCGATGCCGCCTTTTGCTGCCATATTCTCCCTCCTCGGTCGTTCCAGAGGGGTCGGATCCGGCTGTCGGGTCCGACTCCACGACTCCAGAACGTCCACAACCACCGCCGTTCCGCCTCTGGAGGCACCCGAAGCCATGAGATCCCCAAGATCCACGTTCGCCCTCGTCCTCGCCCTCCTCGCCGCGTCCTTCTTCGCGTCGAACGAGGCCAGGGCCCAGTTCGGAGCCGCCGGGTTCGCCGACGCGTTCCGACCGGAGTTCCTCGACCGGGACATGCCGCTGTTCGTGGAACAGCTCCAACTGGAGGACTGGCAGCGACCGATCGTGGAGGTCCTCCTGCAGGACTACGCGACCGCCTTCGAGATCGGGGTGGAGCAGGTCAAGGAGCGCATGAAGGCGGAGGCCATCAACATCGGTGGCACGACCCGGAACGAGGACGCGATGAAGTCGATCCTCGAGCCGATCACCGCCTGGGACGCCGAGCGACGCGTGCTTCGCGAAACCTTCCTCATCAACGTGAAGGCCCAGCTCTCCTCCGACCAGATCAACCGCTGGCCGCGATTCGAGCGGAGCCTCCGTCGCGAGAAGGAACTCCCCAAGGGCGAGCTGAGCGGCGAGTCCATCGATCTCTACACGATGATCCGCACCATGCGGATGCCCTACGAGATCGAGGAGTCCATCGACCCGCTCCTCGTCCAGTACGAACTCGAGCTGGACACCGTGCTGGCCGCGAGGAAGGAACGGATCGATTCGCTGCAGGACGTCATGACGGACGCGATGACCGCGATGGACTTCGACCAGGGCCTCGACGCGTCGGACAAGATCATGGAGCGAAGGGTCGCGGTGCGACGCGTGCAGGACGCATGGGTCGACCGCCTCGCGAGCGAACTTCCCGCCGAGTACTCCGCCGCCTTCCGTCGAGACGCCCTCGAGCGTGCGTACCCGAAGGCCTTCCGCCCGACCGCCATTCCGCGCCTGCTGGAATCCGTTCGATCGATCCCGGACCTGAGCAACGACCAGCTCGCCGCATTCGACCGGATCGAGGCCCAGTTCGACGCCGACCTCACGGCCCTCCAGGCCCGCATCGTGGAGACCATCCGCGAGACCGAGCCCGGCGACGCCCGCCGCAAGATCGAACGGCTTCTCGCCCGTCGCAACGGCCAGCAGGTCGATCGCGAGCCGAGCGAGGTCGACAAGCTGCTCGCCAAGAAGAACGACCTCGTCGACAAGACCCGGCGGGAGATCCTCGCGGTCCTGACGCCGGAACAGACCGACCTGCTTCCCGGCCAGCGGACCCCGCGGCTCAACGATCCCTCGCGCGTCGGGGCCCCCGGTCTCCCCGGTGCCCAGGGCGGCGGCGGGAAGCCCGCCGGTCCCGGGAGCCGTCGGCTGACCAAGGACCCGCCGGCGATCACCCCGCGGACTCCGGGGAACGGCCAGGACGAGATCCGTGGCAAGACGCTCGATCGCACCGGCAACTCCGGTGGCAGCAGCAAGGGTGGACGCGGCGGCGGTCGGGGCAGCCAGGCGGCCGACGACTGAATCGGACCGGACATCGGACCGCGAGACCGCGGGCCACTCGGGAAAGGCACCAGTGAGCGAAGACATCTCCAACGAAGCGACGTACGAGACGGGTGGAGGCACCTACCTCGGCGCAGAGGCGGAGCCGGACGAGATCCGGCTCGATGGTGCGTCTCCCGACGTCGAGGCCCAGAACCGTTCCCGGCTCCGGCTCCTGGGGATCGAGACGTCCGACCGCATGCCCGACTCCGATCCCGAGGCGGCATCGCTCCTCGCGCCGGAGATCGCGGTTCGACTCCGGGTGGTCCCGATCGCGATGGAGGAGACGTCCATCCGGATCGCGGTGCTCGACCCGCTGGACTCCGAGGCGGTGGACGAGGTCGCGACGCTGACCGGGCGCGAGGTCGAGCGCCTCGGCCTCGAGGCGTCGATCTTCGCCGAGCTGATGAAGTCGTCCTACGGCACGACCGCGGCCCGCATGGCGGAGAGCCTCGCGGCCGAACACGGGACGACGAGCGACAACGAGCACAACCTCGACGCGATCGAGGCGGACGACGTCCACCAGATGGCGGAGCAGCCCTCCCTCATCAACCTGGTCAACCTCATCCTTCTCGAGGCGATCCAGTCCCGCACCAGCGACGTCCACGTCGAGCCCTTCGAGGACGAGCTCAAGGTGAAGTACCGGGTCGACGGCGTGCTCCGCGAGCAGCCCTCCCCGCCGAAGCACCTCCAGGCGGCGCTCGTGGGTCGAATCAAGATCATGGCCCACATGAACATCGCCGAGCGATACGTCCCGCAGGACGGCCACATCACCCTCCGGTTCGAGGGACGCAAGGTCGACATCCGCGTGTCGACCGTGCCCACGCTCTACGGCGAATCGGTGGTCATGCGAATCCTCGACAAGTCGTCGCTCCCGCTCGACCTCAAGAGCCTCGGCATGGCGGAGGAGGACCGGGACACGATGGACCGGTTGATCTCGAAGCCGCACGGCCTCGTGCTCGTGACCGGCCCGACCGGCTCGGGCAAGACGACCACGCTCTACGCATCGCTGAGCAAGCTGTACGACCCCCGGAAGAAGATCATCACCATCGAGGATCCGGTCGAGTACGAACTCGCCGGCATCAACCAGATCCCCGTGAACCCGAAGCGAGGGCTGACCTTCGCCTCGGGCCTGCGGTCGATCCTGCGACAGGACCCCGACGTGATCTTCGTGGGCGAGATCCGCGACACCGAGACCGTCGACATCGTGATTCGATCGGCGCTCACGGGTCACCTCGTCTTCTCGACCCTGCACACCAACGACTCGATCTCCTCGGTCGGCCGCATGATCGACATGGGTGCCGAGCCCTACCTCGTCGCATCGGTGCTCGAGGGCATCCTCGCACAGCGACTCGGACGACGGATCTGCGAGCACTGCCGTCGGACGGTCGAGATGGACGAGGACACCCGGCGGAGGCTCACGCCCGACGAGGCCGAGCGGTTCGAGGGACGGATGACCGTCGGCGAGGGCTGCGAGAAGTGCGGGAACACCGGGTTCCGCGGCCGCCTCGGCTTCTACGAGCTGATCCGGGTCAGTCCCGCCCTGCGGACCGCCATCTCGGAAGGAACCTCGACGATCGGACTGAAGGCCCACCTCGGCGACGACTTCGTGTCGATGTGCGACGACGGGATCAGGAAGGCGATCGACGGGCTCACGACGCCGGAGGAGGTCCTCCGCGCCACCCAGGACGTCGAGGACTTCGGAGGCTGATCGGACATGAAGTCCTTCGCATACGAGGCCATCGACGCGAACGGCCAGGTCGTCAGCGGGACGGTGCGGGCCGGGAGCCGGGAAGCGGCGACCAACGAGGTCCGCAACCTCGGGCAGACCCCGACCCAGGTCGTCGAGGGCACCGACATCCGGGCGGGCGGCGCCACCGCCGGTCGACCGACGATTCCCGTCGCCGAGGTCGCGACCCTGATGCGGGAGCTTGCGACGGGCATCGAGGCGGGCCTTCCGCTGATGCAGAGCCTCGTGACGGTTCGTCGCCAGTCGACCAGCCAGAAGCAGGGCGCGATCCTCGACTTCATCATCGAACGCGTCGAGGCGGGCCGGCCCCTGCACGAGGCCTGCCGCGAGTACGGCGCCCCCTTCGACGACATGATGGTCGGCATGATCCGGGCCGCCGATGCGTCGGGCCGGATGCACGAGGTGCTCCACCAGCTCGCGGATCTCCTCGAGCGAAGCATCGAACTGCGGCGGGAACTCGTCGGCGCCACCATCTATCCCATGATCGTCCTCCTGATCATGGGCGTGTCGGTCGCGATCTTCGTCACCGTCCTCCTCCCCCGCCTCATGGTCCCGCTCCAGCAGCAGGGGGTCACGCTCCCCTGGCCGACGCAGGTCCTGCTCGGCATCGCGGACTTCATCGGCGCCTGGTGGTGGGCGATCCTCGCCCTCGTGGTCGGCGGCACCTTCATCTGGAGGGCCTGGTCGCGGATCCCGGCCAACCGACGGGTGATCGACGGCACGCTGCTTCGAATCCCGCTTCTCGGGAACCTCCTCCGGGACATCGCGGTCGCGCGGTTCACCAGGACCCTCGGAACGCTGAGTTCGGCCGGAGTGCCCATCCTGAGCGCCCTCGCGATCGTCCGGGACACGCTCGGCAACACCGTGATGATGGACGCCATCGACGAGGTCCGCGAACGCGTGACCACCGGCGGCTCCCTGGCCACCCCCCTCGAGCGATGCGGGCACTTCCCCCCGCTCCTCGTCCAGATCGTGAACATCGGCGAGCGATCGGGGCGTCTCGAGGGAATGCTCCTGCATGCCGCGTCCGCATTCGACCGACAAGTGAACAACAGCCTGAAGGTCTTCACCAAGGCCTTTCCCCCCTTCCTGCTCGTCGTGATGGCCGTGGTGACCGCCTTCGTCCTCTCGGCGATCCTCCTCCCCCTGCTGGAGATGCAGGAAGCCATCTCGAACCGTTGAACCGACGGGGCCGGCATCCGGCCCGTACCGAAGGAACCGACATGCACCGAACGAACCGACGACGCCTGCACCCCCGCCGCGGCTTCAGCCTCCTCGAGGTGATCATCGCCGTCAGCATCATCGCGCTGCTGGCGACCCTGGTCGTCCCCCGCCTCACCAAGTTCCTCTCGGGGGCGAACGAGAACAAGGCGGTCGCCGAGGTGAACAGCCTCGCCAACACGGTCAAGCTCTACATGGCGACCGAGACGACCGGCATCCTCGACGACGACTTCCAGCTCGAGCTGCTCCTCGGGGGCGACGATCCCTACCTCAACAGCCCCGAGGACCTGATCGATCCGTGGGGAAACGAGTACGTGATCTACACCTCGGGCGACCTCATGAACCAGGACTTCGACGTCGTGAGCTACGGCCCCGACGGGAACCCCGGCGGCGACGACGACATCATCCACGGCAAGCGATGATCGACTGGAGGACCTCCTGTCCCACGAGCGACCATCCCGAGCGACGGCTCCCCGCGGCTTCACGCTGGTCGAGGTGATCATCGTCGCCGCGCTCCTCCTCGTGGTGGGAGCGTTCGTGGTTCCGCGGATGGTCGGGGTCTCGAAGGGCGAGTTCCGCGTGACCACCGAGGGCGTCGCGGCGGCGCTGTCCGCCTTCGCCTTCCACGAGTCGACCGACGAACGGATCGTCGGGATCGCCTACCTCGAGAACACCGGGCGGGTGGACGTCATGATCCTCGACGACGAGGGCGAGTGGATCCCCATGCCGATGGCGCCGTCGCTCGTGCTGCCCGCGGACACCGGTTTCGCCAGTGTCGTCGCCGACGGCGCGCAGCTCGATCCACGCGACTGGTTCGTGGCCTCGGTGCCCGGAGGGAGACGCCCGGACATCCGTCTGCGGCTCGAGAACGAGTCCGGAAGCGGCGCCGACGTCGTCCTGACGCCGCACGGCCTGGGGCCCGTCATCGTGGCCGACGACGATCCCGACGCCCCGGTGATCCGCGAACCCGCCGACCTCAAGGAGATCGGCGCCGACAGGGAGCCGTGGTGATGCGTCCGAGGACTCGCCGACGCACCGGCTTCGCCCTGCTCGACGTCATCATCGCGGGCGTGGTGCTCGCGATCGGGCTGACGATGATCTTCACGATCACGAGCCGCTCGCTCGACCTCCAGCGGCGAGGCGAGATCGAGGTCATGGCGGCCTCGATGATGGACGATCTCCTGTCCACGGTCCTCCTCGAGGGCCCGAAGGAGTTCCCCGACCTGCACTCGATGAACGGAACCGGGGAATTCCCGTACGAACAGTTCGAGTTCCGGGTGGACATCGACGATCCGGGCGAGGGCGAGCCCTACTCCGTGATGGTGACGGTCACCCACGAGACCGGCCGCTCCTACTCCTGCGAGACGCTCATCGCCGCCAAGCTCGGCGAGGAGCCCGATCCGATCCGCTACCCGGAAGAACCGATCGACCGAGAGGCACGCTATGAAGAGATCTACTTCGGCTCCTGATCGACGGATCGCGCGACGATCCGGCTTCACGCTCGTCGAGCTGCTGCTCGCCGGCGTGATCGCTGCGCTCGTGCTGGTGGCGGTCGTCACCACGCTCTCCCAGATCGGACGGGCCCGCGAGGTCTCCCGCTCGCGGCTGATGTCCCACCTCCGGGCGGACGCCGCGATCGAGTCCCTTCGCCGGGACATGGCGTCGATCCTTCGCGATGCCGATCTCTTCCACACCCGGGTGCTCCTCTTCGACGGATCGTCGACGATCTCCGGAGGCGGGCGGCTCATGACCGTGGGTCGCGACGAGCTGCTGATCTTCAACGGACGGCTCGAGCCCCTCGGGGAGATCGACTACAACGGCGAGGGAGGCGAGTACGAGACGCAGTTCCGCGTCGACGAGGACGACTTCGGCGCCGCGCTCTGGCAGCGACGGGACCCGGTCCCGGACGAGTGGCCGGACGGCGGCGGTGTCGCGACCCCCATCGCCGAGGGCATCGTGGGCATCGACATCATGGCCTACGACGGACAGGACTGGTACGAGGACTGGGACTCCGACATCGATGGTCTTCCCTGGGGCTTCAAGATCGAGGTGACGAGCATCGGCACCGAGTCCGGGAGCCTCGACGACATCGACCCGCGCACGGTCGTCGTGCTTCGCACGCACGTCTCGGTGGACCGCATCGTCCCGCCGTACGTGGAACCCGAGTCCCCCGAGGAGGATGCCGCGCTCGATCCCACCGACGGGGACGACGAGACCGGAGGCGAGACGGGTGGCGTCAACGTGCCGGGTGCCGGCCAGGGTGGCTTCGGCGGACCGGGACGCGGTGGCCCGCGTGGCGGCCGCGGCGGCCGAGGCGGTGGTGCGGGCGACGTCCGGGGACCGGGCGGCGGACGACCTGCCTCGGGATCCGGCGGACGACCCGGGACGGGAACGTCCGGAGGCCCGAGGACGATCATTCCGGGCACCAAGTTGAACAGCGAGTAGGAGTCGACACCGACCGTGCGAGGATCCAGTTCCCAGTTCGACGGGCGACGCCAGCGGCATGGCGGACGAGCGACGAGAGGGTCGGCCACCGTGGTCGTCCTCTGGTCGATCGCGATCGCGGCGATCATCGTGGCCGCGGCGCAACTCGTGACCTGGCGGACCGCCACGCTCGGAAAGGCCGCGATCGGCCGGGTGCAGGCTCGCTGGGCGGCGCGGGCGGGCCTGGAACGCGTCATCGCGACGCTCGCGTGGAACACGGAGAACGCCGACCCCGAGGATCCGATGGCCGTCTTCCGCGACCTCGAGTACGACTGGGCCGGCGACGTCGAGACGGGTTCCTGGGACATCCGCCACGCCGAGGAGGGTCTCGAACTCAAGGGACCTCAGGATCTGCACTCCAAGATCAACGTGAACGCGGCGACGAAGGTCCAGCTGATGGAGCTCCCGGACATCTCGCTCGACACCGTCGACGCGATCCTCGACTGGATCGACGACGACGAGGAGGTCCAGGGCATCGGCGCCGAGATCGACTTCTACGAAGGCCGCGACATGGGCTACATCCCCAGGAACGGCCCGTTCCGATCGATCGCCGAGCTGGAACTCGTGGCGGGTGCCTGGCCGGAGTACGTCCGCGGGGAGGACTGGAACCTCAACGATCGGCTGGACTCCAACGAGGACGACGGCGAACTCGCCTACCCCGACGACGATCGGGACGGCGAGCTGGACCCGGGATGGGCCGGCTACCTGACGGCTCGATCGATCGACTCCCCCCTCGGGCTCTCCGGCCTTCCGAGACTGGACCTTCGAACCAGCAGCGCCGAGGAGCTGGTCGACGTCCTCGGCGTGGACGAGCGGCAGGCGGAGGCGCTCCTGGAGTACGGGAGCACCGAGAACGCCACGCTCGGCGCCCTGCTGACGGTCGAGCTCGGCGAGCTGATCGGCGCGCCCACCCAGAGCTCCGGCCGCTCGACCGGACGCTCGCGCAACCAGGCGAACAACGACGGGCCCGAGCCCGTGACGCCGCTCAGCGACGACCAGCTGAGGGCGGTCTTCGCGGAATGCACGGTGACGGACTTCACCGGCCCCTACCCCCCGGCCGGGCGAGTCAACCTGAACACCGCGGGACCGGAGGTCCTCCGCATCCTCTTCGAGGGGGATTCGGGGATCGCGGACTCCATCATGGCCCTCCGTCAGTCGCGGACGGAGGGCATCACGAGTATCGTTGACCTCCTCGATGTGCGGCGGATCGCGCCGGAGACCCTCACGGGGCTGGAATCCCAGCTGGACGTCACCGGCTGGACATTCTCGGTCTCGAGCCGGGGAACCTCCAAGAACGGGCAAGTGGTGGAAATCCAGGCCGTGCTCGATCGTTCCAACCTGCCGGTCCGCATCCTCGCCTACCGCGAGGACTAGGGCGGGACCGATAGTCCGGCTCCCATCGGGACGCCCGAGTCAGCAACCCTCCGGACCAAGACGCAGGAACCCATGGCACGCCGCCGACAAGAATCCGACCCCCAGCTCCTGGCCGTCTGTCGCCTCGAAGGCGACGAGGTGCACGTCCTCCTGGTTCGTGAGGGCTCGGGGACCGGCCACGCCACCGTGGACCGCTTCCGGTGCCGGGAATCCGAACTCGAGGACCGGCTCCTCGAGGCGAGCTGCAGCCGGGTGCTGGCGATCCTGCCGGCCAGCTCGACGCTCGTCCGGACGGTCCACGTGCCGGCGAGTAGCAGCGCCCTCCAGGTGGAGTCGGCCATCCGGCTCGAGGCCGAGTCGAGGCTCCTGGGGGCCACCCCCCGGCACCGCAGCGGCATCCGGCTGGTCGGCATCGAGACCGCGACGCCGACCGGACTGGTCGTCGCCTGGCCCGACACCCTGGAACCGGGCCTCGAGTCCCTCGGCCACGACCTGGACGTCCACTGGATCCCGGAGGTGGCCTGCCTCGCCCTGCTGGCCGGTGACACCCCGAAGGGCCTGACCGCGTTCCTCGACGCCGACGGATCCACGAGTGCCGTGGTCCCCTCCCCCAAGGGCCCGGTCTATCGAGTGACGCGGGGTCGTCCCGGAGCGACGCCCACCGAGCGACTTCGACCCCTGGTGGTGGAGTCCCTGCTCGCCGAGGGCGTCGATGCCGGGGAGATCGAGCGGGTCGTGTCGGACCTGCTCTCGAACCTGCCCTCGATCGAAGGCGGCATGGTGGCGTCCCCGGACGCCGACGACCGCATCGAAGGCCTGGTCGATCGACCCCTCCCCGATCGCCACGACCCCGACGGGGCCTCGATGCGGCTCCTCGTTGCCGCCCTCGCGATCCATTCGGGCGCCGACGCCGAGATCGCCTCGCTTCGCCGCCACGAGTTCGTCGAACAGCCGGGTTTCCTGGGAGCGATGACGTCCAGGCTCTCCGACGGCCGCACCGCCGTGGCCGTCACGACTTTGGCCCTGCTCGTCCTGGTCCTGTCGCCGGTGGCCTTCGCCGGGCTTCGCCTGATGGTGATGAACGGGAAGGTCGCGGACCTCGACGCCCTCGAGCGACGCGTCGAACGGGTCGAGAGTCTCGGCATGGTCTATCGGGAACTCGACCGACAGGCGTGGTCGGTGACGAAGCTCCTCGGGGACATCTCGAACCTGATGCC
This sequence comes from Planctomycetota bacterium, assembly GCA_036339295.1. Classification (GTDB taxonomy): domain Bacteria; phylum Planctomycetota; class Phycisphaerae; order Phycisphaerales; family SM1A02. The sequence goes on along the minus strand of JAYZBK010000201.1, from coordinate 8,891 downwards.
CGAGCAGATCGAACTCGTGTCCATCTCCCTGACCCACGGCGAACCGGTCTCCCTCTCCGGGTTCGCGAAGCGGGACGGGGACATGACCGGCACCGACGTCGTCTTCGAGTTCAATCGCCGCCTGCGGGAGAGCGGTCTCTTCGCCAACGCGGGGCCGATGCCCTCCATCGACCCTCCCGACAGCAAGGGCTACTCCGAATTCACGATCAGTGCGGAACTCGACGATCCCCTGCGGCAGGTGAGGCCGAAGGCGGAGGACGACTACGCCGTGCTCACCTTCAGCGACCGCCGCTACGGCCCGGTCGACGAGGACGGATACCTGATCGTCGATCCCGAGGCACGCGAGGCGAGGATCGCCGAGTTGATCGACCGCGGCATCGACCTCGAACGGTCGATCCAGCTCGCGTCCGCCGGCACCTCGTCGTCGGGAAGTGCCGAACGAGCGGGAACGCCGAGCCGTTCGACCTCGTCCAGCCGGACGAGCGGTCGACCGAGCCGAGGCACCGCCTCCGCCGGGGCGTCGGCTCCGTCCGACCCCGAAGCCCCCTCCGAGGCCCGGGCGAACGCCGACGAGGGAACCAGGGAATCGTCGGGCTCGCGGGCATCGAGCACGCGAAGCCGCGGATCGAGCGGATCCTCCGGCCCGGCGTCGCGAGGCGACATCAGGTCCCGCGTGATCGAGATCCCCGAACCGCTGACGCCCGAGGAGGTCGCCCAGCTGAGCAACGCCGAAGCCAAGGCCCGGCTCACGAAGGTCGCCTCCGCCCGCAGCGCCCCGAACGCGACGGACGAACAGAAGGCGGCCCTGAAGTCGGAGTGGGAGATGCTGCTCCAGCGCATCCGGGAGACGATGCCATGAGCGACGCGACGCCCCCCCAGGACGACGCCCGGACCGAACGAGGCGACCTCGTCGACCGGTTCCTCGCGCTTCCCGTGATCTGGCGAAGCGGTGTCGCCGCCGCCCTGGTCCTGCTGGTCGTCCTCGTCGCCGAGGACTACATCTGGCCCATGGCCGACGACTGGAACGCCCAGGCGAACCGGATCGAGAAGATCATCGACCAGGGCAGCCGACTCGATCGCGCCGTCGATCGCAAGATCGAGCGGGTCGCCACCGCCCTCGGACCGATCGAGGTCCCGCGTTCCGCCGCCCCCGGTGCGACGCGGCTCGAGGAGACCGTCGGACGGATCCTCGAGGAGAACGGCCTTCGTCCCAAGATCGACGCCCGGACCGGCAGCAACCTCGCGTCGAACAGTCCGATCGCCGAGATCGCGGGTGGCCGCGTGCAGCGGCTGGTGTGCGAACTGGAGTTCCAGAGCGACCCGGACACCGTGATCAAGGTGCTCCGCGAACTGGAGGCCGAACCCGAGATCGAGTCGGTCTCCTCCGTGCGGCTCGAACGCCTCGACAACGGTCCCAGGCTCCTCGACGTCTCGATGGAGATCGAGGCATGGGTGGTCCCGGAACGGAGGGGACGATGAACAGCCTCCGAGACAGGATCGTGGCCCAACGCTGGTCCGGACCGCTGGTGACCTGCACCCTCGCCATCCTGATCGCGGCGGGCGTGGTGCTCGCCGGGCTGCCCGGACTTCTCTCGGCGATCGCCGTCCCGTCGGTGACCACCGAGGGGGAGGACGTCTTCGCCTCCCTCAACGCGGCTCACGAACGCCAGGCCGAGATCAGCAGCCGTCGTTTCCTCGGCCGCTCGCCGTTCGAGGTTCCGAAGAGTCCGGGCAGGCGGCCGGTCGCCCCCCCGCCCCGTCCAGAGCCACCCAAGACCGAGCCGAAGCCCGAACCGCCCAAGGTCGACCCCGGCCCCCCGGCCACCTACACGGGGCCCGCCCCGACCGGCGTCGCCGGCACGCTCGTCTTCTTCGGCCCGAATCTCCAGATCGCGCTCGGTCGCGAGGATGACGGAGTCCGGGTCCTCGGCATCCTCGGGCCCACCGAAGTGCGGCTCGGGCACAAGGGCGGCGAGTACGAGGTCGACTTCCTCCGGGGAGACATCGAGGACCTCTTCACGCCGTTCAGCGCGAACGTGCGGGCCGACGTCCTCGGGACGAGCCCCGACACCGACGTGGCCACGACCTCGAGCGAACCATGGTCGCCCGAACGCGGCTCCGCGATCTCCATGACCTTCATGGACGGTGATCGCCGCCGGAGCATCCGGGGTCGGGTCCAGTACATGGGACGAGGCGGCTCCGGCCGAACCATGGTCATCCGCGCCGAGGTCGACGGAAGGACGGTCTTCCAGCGGATCGATGAATCCCAGGTCATCGACATGGAACAGGCTCCCGACGACTCGGTCCCACCCCTCGACGACGAGGCCGAGGACGCGCCGGAAGGCGAGGTCCAGCCGCTGATCGAGGCGACCCTTCGAAACATGACGACCGCCGAACTGCAGTCCCGTCACTACCAGGTGACGGCCGTCCTGAACCGACCCGAACTCGCCGAATCGATGCGAGCCTCGCTCGAGGCGGAACTTCGACTCATCAACGACCTCCTGAGGGGGATCGACAACGGCGGCTGAGCCGATGCTCGCCGGCCCGCGTCACCGAAGAAGGCTCCAAGATCCGCGTCGACCTCGACGCCGAACCAAGGGAAATCGCGTGAAGAATCACCCGAACCACCGAGCTCTCCAGTTCTCCGCCGCGGCGGCACTCGTGCTTGCCGGCACGCTGGCCGTCCACGGCCAGGACGCCGAAGGCGGCGCCGGCCGAGACGGTGCCGCCGCCCCGGTGTCGCCCTCCCGGGTGGCCGGCCAGGACGGCGGGAACGGACTGACCGGCACCCGCCCCGCCCTCGGCGACGAACTCGTCCCGATCAACTTCAAGGATCGGACGGTGGAGGACTTCATCCCGCTCATCGTCGACTACACCGGCAAGGCGGTCATCAACCGGACCCAGGCCGCGATCGGCGCGGGAAGCAAGATCTCCATCCAGAGCGAACGGATGGTGACCAAGCACGAGGCGCTGAACCTCATCTTCCAGGCGTTCCGCCTCAACGGCATCGGCGTGGTCGAGACGGCCGACATGGTCATGATCGACTCGCTCACCGGCGAGTTGACCAACCTCCAGCCCGGGCTCATCCTCGGCCCCGAGGTCGACGTGTCCCAGCTCGACGAGGACGGCCAGATCGTCACGAAGGTCTTCCGGCTCAAGTACGCGAAGGCGGCGGACATCGAGGCGCAGATCGACAACACGCGACCGACCTACGCCAACCTCACGTCGGACGTGAACTCCAACCAGCTGATCGTCGAGGGCGACGTGGCCTGGGCCAAGCGGGTCCAGAGGCTCCTCGACCTCCTCGACGTGCCTCCGTTCCTCGCGGTCAAGACCGAGACCTTCCGGCTGGCGTACGCCGACGCCCAGACGATCGCCGACATCGTCCTCGAACTCTTCAGCCCGAATCCGAACTCCGCAAGCAGGAACTCGCGCACGACGCGGACGACCTCCAACCGCGGTCGGACCCCGGCGCAGCAGCAGAACACCGAACTCCCGCAGGTCGGCACCAGCGAGCAGCTCCAGGTCAGCGTGCTGCCCCAGACGAACTCCGTGACCGTGCGGGCGGAGCCGGAGATCCTCGGCGACATCCGTTTCCTGATCGACACCGCGTGGGACATCCCCCCCTCGCGCGAGGGCAACATCTTCCGGCTCTACGACCTCAAGTACACCGACCCGGTGAAGGTCAAGAACCTCCTCGCCACCCTGCTCGAGACGGGCGGCGGAGGCGGGAACCGTCCCGCCGGCCGGACCGGTGGAGCCGCCGCCCCGAGCGGTGCCGACGCCGCGGTCGCCGACATCTTCCGGATCGAGGCGTATCCGGATTCGAACCGTCTCGTGGTCATCTCCAAGACCCCGGACAACTTCGATTGGCTCGACGGCATGATCGAGCAGATCGACAAGCCCCTGAGCGTCGGGCTCCCGGTCAACGTCGAACTCAAGTACGCCAGCGCCATCGACGTCGCGGACATCCTGAACACCCTCCTCGCCCAGGCCGGCGGCGGCGGCCGGGGCATCCGGCTCCCGGAAGAGGGTCTCAGCGGCATCGACTTCGAATCCGCCGGCACCGGCTCGGACGGATCGGGCGGACAGCAGACCGAGGAGCTGACCTTCCCCTGGCAGTCCGGACGAGGCAACCAGGGCGACGAGGCCGCGGAGGTCTCCGCCCTCGTCGGCAAGAGCCGGGTCGTCCCGAATCCCGGGCAGAACTCCCTTCTCGTCCTCGCGACCCCCGAGATCCAGGACGCCCTCCTCGGGATCATCGAGGATCTCGATCGTCCCGGGCGACAGGTCATGATCACCGCGACCCTCGCGGAGGTGGGACTGGGCGACGGCCTCGATCTCGGCATCCGCGTCGGCAACGGTCTCCAGAACACCTCCGGCGACAACACGGTCTTCGGCCGGGTCAACAGTCTCGACCTGACCAAGGGCAACAGCGACGGGACGAGCGGCGACCAGTTCGCCTCGCCCTGGTTCGACACCTCGTTCCTCGACGTGGGAACCAGCGTCGAATTCGTCCTCTCCGCCCTGAGCCAGACCAACAACGTCCGGATCCTCCAGCGGCCCCGCGTGTTCACGAGCGACAACCGGGAAGCGAAGTTCTTCTCCGGCCAGGACGTGACCTTCCAGACCGGAAGCACCACGAACGAGAACGGCACGACCAACTCCTTCGAGCAGGAGGCGATCGGCATCGGCCTGAACGTCCGCCCGCGGATCACGAAGGAACGGAACGTGGCGATGGAGGTCGAGGTCCTCCTCTCGACGCTGTCCACCGAGTCGATCAACAACAACCGGGTGGTCAACCGCCGACAGACCACCACCAGCGTCACCGTCAAGAACAACCAGACGATCGTCATCAGCGGCATCCGCCGCGAGGACGACCAGGACACGGTCCGGAAGGTCCCCTTCTTCGGCGACATCCCCGGTCTCGGCGCCCTCTTCACCAGCACGAGCAAGTCGAAGGAACTGACCGAGACGGTCATCTTCGTGACGCCGGTCGTCGTCGACAACCCCGACGAGAACGACCTGAACTACAACGTCGAGGACGTGCGTCGTCTCGACGAGCTCAGCAAGCCGCTCGACGAGATGGCCGAGGACCTGGTCAACACCCAGTTCTTCGACCGCATGGAGGACGACGAGGGCGGGAACGACTCCCCCGCATCCGGAGAGACGCCGTCCACCGAGACCACGAAGGAGTGATCGCGTCCCCGAGGACGGTCGGCGCGATCCTCCTCGCGATCGCCTTGGCGGGAACCCTCCCGGGATGCGTCACGGATCGCGTCGAGCGGTCGCCGGGTCGGCTCCTCCTGCCGGACCGGGAGACCGCGAGCGGTTCGAACGCGGAGGATCTGGCCGCCCGGCTGCGATGGTCCTCCGTCGGTTCCCTCGACTACGACGACTTCTCGATCCCCCTCCTGGCCCCCGACGGCAGCCGCCTGGTGGTCCGTTCCGGGGCCGCGCCGAGATGGCCGGAGATCCTGGCCGGCCAGGACGCCAGGCCCCTCCCCGAGGCGACCTTCTCGATCCATGTCCTCGACGAGGCCGCGGGCCTTCGTCTCGAACGTCGGGTCGGCGGCCCCTGGATCCTCGGCCGGAATGCGGACGACCGCGGCTTCCTCGTGGAGGAACCGCTGGCGAACGGCGCTCGTCGGATCGGACGGGTCGATTGGGAGACCGGCAAGGTCGCCTGGCTCGTCGACGACGGCAGCGTGGCGAGTGGCGGATGGCTCGGTCCCGGTGGCATGCTGGCCCACGCTCGTCGGCCCGTGAACGGGACGGCATCGGATCTCGTCGTCCGGTTCGGTGACGGCACGCGATCCTGGGAGATCCCCTCGAAGTGGGACCGGTCGTGGGTGGATCCCGTGATCGCCCCGGACGGCAGGACGGTGTTCGCGCTCCGACGGGGGGACGGCACCGTCGAACTGGGCTGGAGTCGACTGACCGACGAATCGCGTTTCCGGGACGGGATCGAATGCCATCCGATCTCGGCCAGGACGAATCCCCGACTGGTCTGGTCGATGCTCTCGCCCCAGACCGGGGTGGCTTCACCGCCGTCGGCTCGTCCCCGGATCGTCTTCCTCCACCCCGACCTCGGGCGCCTGGTCGAATGGACCCCGGGCGACGACCTCGCCCGCCCCTTCCCCGAGGGCACGATCAACGCCGTCCTGTACGACGAGGACGACGCGATCGCCGCGACCAACGACGGCCTCGACCTCGTCCGACTCGCCGACGGGGCGGGTCGGCCCCCGGTCTCGATGCCCCTCACCGAGGACACCGCCGTGCCGAGACTGCTCGGCCGCGGTCCCGATGGCCTGGTTCCGAGATTCGTGTTGTTCAGGCCGGGCAGCGGCCGCTACGACATACTCGTCGGCGAACTCCCCGAAATCGACTAGATCGACGCTCCTCAGAGCTCTTCGTCGTCGTCATCGTCGTCGTCGTCGTCGTCGTCGTCGTCGCCGTAGTCGAAGTCGTCGTCATCGTCGTCTTCTTCTTCGTCGTCGTCGCCGAATTCGTCGTCGTCGTCCTCCTCGTCGTCGTCGCCGAACTCATCCTCGTCCTCGTCCTCGTCGGCATCGTCGTCGTCGTCGAGGTCGTCAGCCTCGTCGTCGTCGTCCTCCTCGTCGTCGTAGAAGCCCTCGTATGCGTCGTCCTCGTCGTCGCCCCAGGCCACGATCCCCGGGCGCCGAGGATCGGCGAGCGTCGGAGATCCCGGGAACGTCGCGATCGCGGTCGCGGCTCCGGAGCGGATGGTCGGGGTCGACGGGTCGTCGACGAGGTCCTGGAGAAGTTCGATCATCGGAGGTTCCTGCCTGGTGGCGCTCGGGTCTCGACGCGAAAGAATGCCGTATCGCCCGCGACTCGTCAAGGGTCGGTGGAAGGGTCCCCGTCATTCCCCATGGGAAGGCCGTAGGTCCGGTTCCCCTGTTGGAAGATCAACCAGCCGTCCACGACGGCGACCCTGTCCATGCGCATCGCGCTGGCGAAGTCGAACGGCTGGGCGGTCGCGAGGAGCCCGCGTCGATCGTCGAGGCGGTGGATCCGGTAGATCCGACGGGCACTGTCCCGGGAGACGAGGACGAGGCCGTCCTCGACCGGGACCGCCGCGACGTTCTCGAGGTCCCGCCGAGCGATCCCGTCGGCCCCCACCATGCCGCCATCGAGGTCGTGGAGGAAGGCCCGGGAGACGTGCCGCAGGAGCCAGCGGTCATCCAGCCTCGTCATCTCGAGGAGCTTCCCGGGAGCGCGATCGCCGTCGGGTGCCCGGTCCCAGTCGGGGCCGGAGGATGCACCGACCTCGACGTCGAACTCCCGGACACCCCCGTCCGTCCCGACGAGGAGCACCCGATCGCCGGCGAGCCGGGCCATCGCGACCTCCGGGGACATCAATCCGGCGCCCGCCTCGCCACCTCTCGTCCAACCACCCTCGAGACCGATCACCGCGGCGGCGGGGTCGACCAGGGTGATGCCGCTCCGGGTCCGCACCGCCACGCGGCCCCAGTCGTCGGAGACCGACTCGAGGATCTCGGGATCCTCGACCGTCGCCTTGTGGAGGACCCGTCCGGTTCGGGGATCGAGCGTCACGACCAGGCCGACGGCGGCATCCCCGGTGCCGATCGCGCCGCCGAGGTGGAGCAGTCCACCTCCAAGCTCGACGTCGTACACCCGGTCGAGAAGCCCGTCGGTGCTCCATCGGACGGTCCGACCATCCCTGCCGTCGATGAAGGAGACGGCGCCGTCGCGACGGACGAGGGCGACGCCGTCGGCGAGGACGATCGGGACGAGGTCGAAGGGCACGAAGGGCGCGCCGTCCGGGCGGCTCTGGACATTGACGATCCCCCCCACCCTCTCCGGTTCGCGGGACGGGGGCAGCAGCTCGGGAATGCGGGACGATTCCCACAGCACGGAACCCGTACCGAGGTCGATGGCGGAGAGCCGGCCACCCCGGGAGTCGCCCTGCCAGACGTGGAGACTCGGCTCGAACGCGATGACGATCGGCATTCCACCGAACGCTTCGGAACCGGCCGTGTCGAGGTCGATCGACCAGGCTCGATCGAGGTCGGGGCCGGATCGCCAGACCAGCTCGGCCCCCTCCATCATCAACAGGCCGTCCGTCGGGGCGGTTCCGGCCACGCGGGGATCGACGGCGACGGGCGTGCCGGGAATCACCTCGATCCGATCGGTGGCGACCCCGAGGCTCGGACGCCGGAGCCTCGAGTCGTTCGTGGCCATGCTCGGGTCGGAACCGGGAGCGATCCGGGAGAGGGCGTCGCGGAGATCCGGGCGTCCCGCCTCCTCGGCCGCGGTGACGGCGAGGTCGAGGATCCTCCGACGGATCGGATCGGACGTCGCATCCGCGTCTCGAAGGGCGACCATCGCGACCATCGCGACGAGGAGCGGCCGGTCGTCCTCCGCGAAGAGCTCGGCGGCACGAAGAGCCGCCCGGTTCGCGGGCTCCGTTCCCTCGTAGGACCTCATGAGCACCAGGAGCTCGGCCGTCGTCGATTCACCGGCGAGCGCCTCTTCGATCCGGGCCTCGGCATCGCGAAGGAGACCCTCCTTCGCGGCCGGTTCACCCGACAGGAGCGAGCGGAGTCTCGAGCGCGCGGCGACGGACGCCGGACCGACGAGACGATCGTCGTAGTCGACCTCGACCGAAGCGAAGTCGTCGTCCTGGATGATCCGAAGCCAGGAATCCACCGCATCCCGAGGCCGCTCGGTCCGCGCGAACCAGTCGCCCTCCGCGAGCTGCAGTCGAGCGCGAGCCGCCGGTTCCCGGGCAAGTGTCCGGCCGAAGGCGAGCAACGCCTCGCCCGTCTCGCCCTCCTGGCGCGACAGGACGTCGAGAATGCGATCGAGGACGTCGACACGCCAACGTGGCCCCGGGGCCTCGA
>JAYZBK010000200.1:0-2457 GCA_036339295.1 Planctomycetota bacterium | reverse complement strand
CTCCTCCTCGTCGGGCTTGCGCTGGCGGCCACGTCGCTCCGCGGCCTCGGACACCGAGGTGGTCCCGGGCGGAACGATGTCCCCGCCGCCTCCGCCCCCGCCGCCTCCGCCGCCCCACGGGACGCGACGACGCACCCCTGCCCGAATCCCCGCGGCGGCGCGGGCGTCCGGGGCTCCGGCCTCCCCGGCGATGCGTGCGGGCGAACAGGTGAGGACCGCGCGGTCCCGAGCCGCGGCGAGACGGCGCGAGCTCCGGAGCGAGCTCGCCGGAGGAAGGGGGTCGACGAAGCTCGTCGCGACGGTCTCCGCGTGCTCGCTCCTCCTCCTCGTCGGGCTTGCGCTGGCGGCCACGTCGCTCCTCGGCATCGGCGACGACCACGGTTCCGGCGGGGGCCGGATCGGTCCGCTCGCGCTCGAGCCGGGCTGGTCCCGGACGATCCTGCCCGGTCGACTCGATGCGCCCGAGGGGTCCGCGCGACTGGTGATCCTCGAGGATCACGGCGGCCTGCAGGGGATCGACGTCGAGGGAGCCGTGGGGAGCCTCCGGCAGGCGCTCGAGGAGCGGGGCTGGGAGATCGTCGAGGACCCCGAGGTGCTCGCCGCCTCGATCGTCGCCATGCCTCGAGACGGCATGGCGTTGCGCGGGGCCGATGGGCTTCGCGAAGGTCGTCGTGCGTTCGGCGGCCTGGCCGAGGTCCATCCCCTCGACTCCGTCCTCTACGTCCGCACGCGGAACGACGGGTCGAGGGCGGTGATGGAGCTCGAGTTCTGGAGCGTCGGCGAGACGTGGCTCGAGGACCTCACGCTGATCCCGGACGTCGACGCCACGTCGATGGTCACCGTCGATCGCGATCTCGTGCTGGGAGTGAATGCGGCGTCGACCGCATCCCGCCCGCTTCGGGAGAGCATGCGACTCGCGGCCTAGCCGGTCCGATCGGACCGTCGGGGCCGGGCCCGCCATCATCCGGCGACGGCCGGATACGATGGCGTCGGAGGTGATGTCCATGGAGCATCCCGGCGCCCGTCTCCGGGCCCTCGTCGAGAACGACGTCGTCAGCATCCCCGGTGCCTTCAACGCCCTCGTCGGCCGCGCCGTCCGGGAGGCCGGTTTCCAGGCCACCTACGTCTCGGGCGGGGCCACGGCGAACGTGGCGGGGTACCCCGACGTGGGGCTTCTCACGATGACGGAGGTCTGCCGGACCATCCGGGAGATCGCGGATGGTTCCGGGCTTCCCGTGATCGCCGACGCCGACACCGGATACGGCGAGGTCGAGTGCGCCGTCCGGACGGTGGTCGAGTACGAGCGTGCCGGCGCCGCCGCCCTCCACGTCGAGGACCAGGTGTTCCCGAAGCGATGCGGACACCTGGACGGCAAGGAGCTCGTCCCCACGGAGGAGTTCGCCGAGAAGCTCGCCGAGATGGTGGCGGCGAGGCGATCGAGGGACTTCATGATCATCGCTCGCACCGATGCGAGGCACGTCACCGGGATGGACGACGCGATCGCCCGGGCGAACCGCTACCGGGAAGCCGGGGCGTGCGCGATCTTCCCGGAGGGGCTGCAGTCCGAGGAGGAGTTCGCCGCCTTCGCGGAAGGGTCGCCCGGCCTCCTGCTCGCCAACATGACCGAGTTCGGGAAGACGCCGCTGATCCCCGTCGCGCGGTTCGGCGAGCTTGGATACCGGATGGTCATCCATCCGCTGAGCATGATGCGCCTGGCGATGGGGGAGGTGGCCCGTGGCCTCGCCGTGCTGAAGGAGACGGGTTCGGTGGAGCCGCTGCTCGATCGCATGCAGGATCGGCGGGCGCTCTACGACCTGCTCGGCTACGAACCCGGTCGCGAGTGGCGGTTCCCCGACGATCGTGGCTGAACCCGCCGCCGGAGGGGATCGAAGCTCAGTCTCGACGCCGGAAGACGTACGGTCCGGACGTCGATCCCCAGACCTGGACGCCGTCGGCGTCGAAGCCGCGGTCCCAGGACGAGATCGTGTCCGCGGACACGGTCACCTCGCTCGTCGCGTGATCCGCTCCGCCGAGCGAGCTCGTGCAGCCCTTCCCCTCGGTGCCGCCGTCGAACGATGTCGCGTCGGAGGAGTCGAGGTAGACGGTGCACCCCTCGCGCGGCACCAGGAGGAACGGATCGACGGAATCCAGCGAGGCGGGGTCCTTCCATGACCCGGCCGCGGGTTCCGAGCCCTGCGGGAACATGAAGACCTCCGAGACGAGCACGCCTCGATCGTCGATCCGGATGCGATACATCCGCTGCCGGTAGGGGCGATCGAGCGCATCCTCCCGAGCCTGCTCGACGTAGACCCAGCGTCCGTCGGTGCGGCTCGGCCAGACCCGGCAGGCCCCGAGGCTGATCTCGAGGAACTCCGGGTCGCTCGCGGCCTGTTCGATCGAGCTGAACGAGCCCGAGAGCCACTCGGCGAGCCGGTCGACCTCGGCCGGGAAGGGGCG
>JAYZBK010000199.1:0-36063 GCA_036339295.1 Planctomycetota bacterium | reverse complement strand
GACGGGGCAACGCGAGGGAATCCCGACCGGGGCGGCCGAGAGGCCGCCCCGGTCGTCGTTTCCACCCCGATGCCCCGGGGCCGCGGTAGGCTCCCGGATCACCCGCCTCTCTCCAGGAGCACACGATGAAGATCCGAACCTTCCTCCGGGCGACCCTGCTCGGATTCGCCCTCGTGACGGCGGGCTCGACCGCCACGTACGCCCAGTCCGACTCGCTCGTCCAGCTGCAGCTCGAGCTCGACGCCCTCGACACCGTCACCGACACCCTCGGTCCGATGCGAGCCGGCGCGAGCAAGCGCATGGAGCTCATGCAGACCTTCATCGCCCAGTCCGGGCGGATGGACGCGTGGAAGAGCTGGTCGGGCGACGCCAAGGACGACGCCTTCCACGGCCTCTCGTTCCAGCAGGCCTACGAGCGCGCCCTCGACGCCGAGAAGGCCCGCGGCCTTCCCAAGCCGACGACCCAGAACCGCGACACGCTCGCGTCCGAGGTCAAGGGGCAGCGGACCCTCGCCGAGGATTCATGGAACGCGGTGAACGCCCTCCACGAGCAGGTCGCCCGAATGACCGCGTTCCTGAACTCGCAGGGTGCCATGGACGACTACGTCGCCTTCGCCCAGCAGCAGGCCAAGAACCCGCCGCCGGCTCCCGATGCCGGGACCGATCGCCGTTCGGAACAGGGTGGGATCACGCCCGAGCAGCGGCAGGAGAACATCGCGAAGTATCGCGCCCAGCAGGAGGCGCTCAAGAAGCACTGGGACCACTACCACTTCACCTCGGGCTACGGTCCCGTGCCGCCGGGCGGGCCGTTCCGGGGCAACCCCGAGGGCAGCCCCGTCGGCCGGAACCCGAACCAGTCCGGCGACTACGACCCGTACATCGGGTCGTACCCGAACGCCGCGGTCGATTCGGAGTACTACGGCGGCGACTACTGGGGCGGCAGCTGGTGGAACGGCTACGCCGACCCCTACTACGACGTGTACGGCTACGGGGACCGCTGGGCCGGTGACCGCGCCCGCCGCGCCTACCACCGGGCCCACAACGCGCATCCCGACTTCCACCACCGCCGCTGACGGATTCCATCGCACCATCGAGAACGCCCCCGTCGACCGCTCGGCCGTCGACGGGGGCGTCTCGCTTCCCGGGACCTCCACTACTCGCCGATGTCCTCCGCCCAGAGATCCGGCTTCTCCCGCTGCAGTCGTTCCATGAGCGCGATGCACCGCTCGTCGTGGAGGACGTGCGTCGAGATGCCGGATTCGTGCAGCCAGTGCTCGGCACCCATGAACGTGCCGTTCTCGCCGATGACCACCCGCTTCACCTTGTAGAGGACGGCGGTGCCCGTGCACATCGCGCACGGACTCAGCGTCGAGACCAGCGTCAGGTCGCGCCAGTCGCGTCGACGGCCGGCGTTCCGCAGGCAGACCATCTCCGCATGAGCCGTCGGATCGCCCGTCTGCACCCGTTCGTTGTGCCCCTCGGCCACGATCTCGGCATCCTCGGTCATGTGGACGGAGCCGATGGGAATGCCGCCTTCGGACCAGCTCTTCTCCGCCATCGCGATGGCGGCGTCGAGACCCTTCATCATGTCGGCACGAATCACCGGGCCTCCTCCCGCCCCGGCCCGGACGGTGGAATCGGGGCGAAGCTCTCCGCGGCCCTGGCCACGAGGCGGCCGCCGAGGAGCACGCCGAGCGCCCCGACGAAGGGCAGGGCCACGAGATCCCACCATGGCTTGATCGGAAGCCTGTCGTCGTCCGGTCCCAGCGTCGAGTCGCCTTCCCGTTCCGCCACCGATGCGACCTCGACCTCGTCGACCGTGGGCCCGGCGAGCTCGCCGTCGACCGCGAGGCCGCGATCACCCGAGAGCTGCCCCCCCAGCTGGAGGCCGCCGGCGACGAGGCCCAGCAGGAGCACGAAGGTGACGAGACCACGGTTCGCCGCGGCGCGTCCCTCCCGTCCGGCGACGATCGCGGCGACCACGCCGCCGAGGATGGCGGTGAAGATCGCGACCGGCCATTCGACCACCATGATGAACCACGTCGTCATCACGCCGGTGTCGGCGTCGCGAAGGCGATCGATGTCGATGAGCATCGTCGCGGGCTGGAGCGTCAGCAGCACCATCGTGGTCATCACGAGGTACCCGGCGAGCACGGCGATCGCGATTCTGATCATGCCGACAGCCTACTCCGAGTCGCCGTCGTCTCCCCGAGGCCCGGCGGTCGGGCGATCCTGGCCCCAGACCCCCGCATGCTTCACGACCTCGACGTCGCCGAGCACCCGGCACTGGCAGGCGAGCCGCAGGCCCCGGTCGGGCCGATGAGGGGGGAACGACAGGCGCCACCGCTCGATCGAGGTGGGCGGCGTGACCGCGCCGTCGGCGGCACGGACCTCGACCGCACAGGTTCCACACGTCCCGAGCCCGTGGCAGTTGGCGATCGCGACGACTCGGTGGTGCGGCGACTGGCCCGCATCGAGCAGGGCGTCCCGCAACCTGGTCCCGACGGCGCATTCGGTGGTTCGACCTTCAAAGGCGACGATCGGCATCCGGTCGCTCCTCTCCCGCTCGCGCGAGCGTCTCGTGCAGGAAGGCCATCGCCCGGGAGACCGTCCCGAAGCATGGCAGGGACGGAAACTCGTCGCCCCAGGTCTCGTGGACGACGATCGACCGTCCGTAGCGTCGGGCCAGTTCGATCTCGGCCCGCGTCCCGACCCGACCGGGCAGGGCCACCACCGCGTCGGAACTGAGGATGTTGATGTGGTTCCGACTGTCGGGCTCGAGCTCCCCCGCCGGGAGGTGGGTCGAGACCGGGAGTTCGACGTACCGGTTCGGATAGCCCGGCAGGAGGCGGCCGTCCGCATCCCCCCGAAGCACGCCGAGGTTCGAACCCGCCCGCGGATGGGCATGCGTGAAGCCCCGCCCCGCCGCCTCCATCACCCCGCCCCCACCACCCGTGAGCAGGTGCCAGCCCGCCCGCGCGATCGCCTCGCCCAGCGGTTCCGCGAGGTGCCGATGATCGTCGTCGCCACTGCCCATGACGCCGACGATCGGCCGCTTCCTCGGGCCGGCCGCCGACCGGTCGTCCGACACCGCGATCGCCACCGACTGGCCGACCGAAAGCTCGAAGGTGTTCCCGTCCGGGTCGTCGAGGAACGCCCAGGTCCCCGCCGGGCCGTCGTCTCCCTCCGGTCCGATCCGCAGTCGGCCCTCGCCGCGGGCGCGATCGACCAGTTCGTCGAACCGGCCTCGGTCGCGGCAGGCGAACCCGAGGTGGGCGAAGGGACCCAGCGGACTCACCGGCTCCCGCTCCGCGAGCACCAGCGCGAAGGGCCGGGTCCGGTCGCTGATCCACGCGATCCGGTCGCGTCGATGGACGACGTCGAACTCGCCGTAGTCGGCGTAGAAGTCGATCGAACGCTGGAGGTCGGAGACCTCGATCGCCACGTGGGTCAGGCCGGCGTCGGTCATCCGCACAGCCTACGCCCGGTAGGCGGCGTGGAGGGCCAGGGCCTGGAACGCGCTCCCGATCAGGGCGACGATCCCGACCACGACCCGCGAACGCCTCCCGATCGATGCGGGCAGCCAGAGGACGAACGCGATCGCCAGCGAGATCGCCCCGGCGAGGATCATCATGTTGATCTCGGAGAGCTCCCAGTGATGCCGGGCGATCGACGCGGGCAGCAGCCCGGGCAGGACCGGGATCATGCGGATCCACGACCACCGGTAGTCGGACCAGGTGCCGGGCATCATCAGGAGCCATGCGACCTGCGGGCCGTAGATGGACGCGAGCACCACGCCGGCCGCGGCGACGCGACGTCGGCAGCAGGTCGGCCTGGTGGACGAGCGTGGTGGGTCGGACTCGCGACTCATGCACACCGCCTCAGGGCCGACATGACGATGCCGAGGCCGAACCAGACCATCCCGCCGAGCAGGACGAGACGCCACGGGAACGACAGCCCGGCCGGCTCCGCCGCCACGGATGGAACGGTCGATGCCGGATGCTCCCTCTCCGGGTTCGCCGACCCGCAGTTCCAGCAGGATTCGAAGTCGGCCGGGCCCGGTTCGCCGCAGTCCTCGCAGATCATGTCCTCCACCGGCGGCACGATCGTCCCGCCGCACTCGGGACACGCCCCCGCCTCGTCGTGCCCGGCGAGGTCGTACCCGCAGCCCGGGCATCGGTCCGCCGCCATCGGGGCCGATCGCACCAGGTCGAGCAGGCGCCCGGCCTCCGGCAGGTCCTCCTTGCGGGCGATCCAGATGATCGAGGTCGGGGCGCCTCGCCATGACCGAAACGGCTGGATCAGGCCGGCGTTGTGGGTGTGCGTGATGGTGGCCGGGATCGAGGCCTCCTCGAGCCGGGCGAGGACACCTGCGGCCAGGGCCGGTGACTCGAGTTCACAGAGCTTGTGCAATGGACACCCTCCACGGGTCGGAACCGGCTCACTCCTCGGCGTGGAGCTCGCGACGCCGGGCCTCGTACTCCGCATCGTTGACGATGCCGATCTCGTGATCGGTCTCGAGATCTTCGAGTTCCCGATGCGGATCGGGCGCCATCGCCTCGCGGGCCTCGTTGCCGGTGATGCATCCGGCGAGCAGGGTTCCGAGGAGCAGGGTGGCGACGCCTGCGCGGGCGGAGCCGCCGCGACGACGAAGGATGTTCGAGCGATGACCCATCGAACAAAGAATAAGCCCCCGCCGAAGCGGGGGCTCGAGATTCGGTTCGATCGCGGGTTCAGCCGGTCCAGCCGGACTTGAAGTCCTCGCAGGCGGCCTTGAACTCGTCCTTGAGCTTCTTGAAGCTCTTCTCCTCGACCAGCTTGTCGCGGAGTGACTTGCCCTTGCCCCGGAAGTACTCGAGAAGGGCCTGCTCGAACTCGGACACCTTGGACAGGTCGACGTCGTCGAGGAAGCCCTCGGAGCCGGCGAAGATCGAGATGCACTGGTCGATGACGTCCATCGGGACGAACTGGCCCTGCTTCAGCAGCTCGGCCATCCGCTGGCCGCGGGTCAGCTGCCGCTGCGAGGCGGCATCGAGCTCGGTGCCCAGCTGGGCGAACGCCTCGAGTTCACGGAAGGCGGCGAGGTCGAGTCGCAGCGAGCCCGCGACCTCCTTCATCGCCTTGATCTGGGCGTTGCCACCCACTCGGCTGACCGAGATGCCCACGTTGATGGCGGGCCGGATGCCGGCGGAGAAGAGCTCCGGCTGGAGGTAGATCTGGCCGTCGGTGATCGAGATGACGTTCGTCGGGATGTAGGCCGACACGTCGCCTTCCTGCGTCTCGATGATCGGGAGCGCGGTGAGCGATCCGCCACCGTTGGCGTCGGAGAGCTTGGTGGCCCGCTCGAGCAGGCGGCTGTGCAGGTAGAAGACGTCGCCGGGGTACGCCTCGCGACCGGGCGGGCGTCGGAGGAGGAGCGAAAGCTCGCGGTAGGCGACCGCCTGCTTGGAGAGGTCGTCGTAGACGCAGAGGACGTGCTTCGGGGTCTTGCCGTCCTTGCCCTGCCACATGAAGTGCTCGCCCATCGCGGTACCGGAGTACGGGGCGACGTACTGCATCGGGGCGGGATCGGAGGCACCGGCCGCGACCACGATGGTGTAGTCCAGGGCGCCCGCCTCGCGGAGCGAGTCCACCACGCCGGCGATGGTCGATTCCTTCTGGCCGACGGCGACGTAGATGCAGACCACCGCGTCGTCGGTGCCCCAGAAGTCCTTCTGGTTGATGATCGCGTCGAGGCAGACGGCGGTCTTGCCGGTCTTGCGGTCGCCGATGACGAGCTCTCGCTGGCCACGGCCCACGGGGATCATCGAGTCGACGGCCTTGATGCCGAACTGGAGCGGCTGGGTCACCGGCTGACGGGCGGCGATGCCGGGGGCGACGATGTCGACCTTGCGGGTCATCGTCGTCGTGAGGGCCGGACCGCCGTCGATCGGTCGACCGAGGGCGTCCACCACGCGACCGAGGAGCTCCTCGCCGACGGGGACCTCGAGGAGGTTGCCGGTCGACTTCGCGGTGTCTCCCTCGCGAATGCTGCTGCCGGCGCCGTAGAGAACCACGCCGACGGTGTCGGACTCGAGGTTCATGGCCTGGCCCATGACCGTGCCGTGCTCGCCCTGGAACTCGAGCAGCTCACCGGCCATGACGTTGGAGAGACCGTAGACGCGGGCGATGCCGTCGCCGACCTCCACGACCTTGCCGACCTCCGAGATCGAGAGCTCTGCGGAGTACTGCTCGATTTCCTGCTTGATGACGGAGGTGATCTCGTCGGACTTGATCTTCACGGGGAACCTCGCTGGGCGCCATTGGGCGCGACGTTGACTCGGGACTCGAAAGCGGCTCAGCCTTCGGAGTAGAAGGACTCGCCACCCGACCGGATCGCGGCGGTGCCGCGACCAAGCAGTGATTCACGCAGCCCGCGGAGACGACCGCGGACCGATCCATCGATGAGCTGATCCCCCACCCGCAGGACGAGCCCGCCGATGAGCGAAGGATCCTTGTACTGGTGGAACACCGGCTCCTTGCCGAGCTTCGAACGAATCTTCCCGGCCAGCAGGCCGACCTGGGCGTCGTCGAGCCGACCGTCGACGGTGAACACGTCCACCTCGACCTTGCCGAACCGTTCGTTCAGGATCTCCTCGAACGCGGCCGAGACGTCGGCGAGCCGACCGAGGCGGCCCTTGTCGTTCAGGACGAGGAGGAATCGAAGAAGCAGGTCGGAGACCTGGCCGTCGAGCATCCGACGGATCGAGTCGCCACGGCTGGACCGCTTGACGATCGGCGACCGGAGGAACTCGGCGAACTGGGGGTCCGAGTGGACGATCTCCACCACGGCGGCGAGCTGCTCGCCGGTCTCCGCGATCTTCTCGTCGCCACCGGCGGCCTCGGCGAGCTCGAGAAGGCTCGTGGCGTAGACCCGGGCGACGGCGTCGATGGTGGTGTTGGTGGACATCGGCGGTTCAATTCCGAAGGGTGGTCGGTCGGTCGGTGCCGGGCGAGCCCGGCGGGTGCTTCGGGGCGAAGCGTCAGACGCCGGCGGCGTCGAGCTCCCGGATGCTCTCCTCGACGAGGCGAGCCTGGTCCTCCGGGTTGATCTCGCGCTGGAGGATCCTGCCGGCGACGGTCGCGGCGAGCTCGGAAGCCCGGCCGTGGATGTCGGCGACGGCGGCCTTCTTGGCCGCCTCGATGTCGGCCTTGGCGCGAGCCATCTTCTCGGCGAGCTCCCGCTCGTTCGAGGCCTTCATCTCCTCCGCCTGTCGCTGGGCCTCGGCCCGGGCGTCGGCGATCATCCGGTTCGCCTCCTCGCGGGCGTCGGCGAGGCTCTTCTCGTACTCCGCGAGCGCCTGCTTGGCCTGCGACCGGGCGTCCTCCGCGGCCTTGATCTCCCCGAGGATCTTGTCGTTCCGCTCGTCCAGGCCCTTCGTGATGACGGGCCAGACCTTGATGGCGAGGATCGCGAACGCGACGAGCCAGACGACGAGGGCGGTTCCGGCCACCCAGGGCTCGGGGTTCATCGGGTTCGGTGCTTCGCCATCGGCGGCGGCGAGAAGGATTGCGGGAAGCATCGGTGGCTCCGTCGGATCGGGATCGTGGGGCGGTGCCCGGGTTCCTGCTGCAGGAACGAGGGCCGCCCTCGGCGCCGGCAGGGCCGACGCCGAGGGCGAGGGAGACTCGGTTGATTCAGCCGACCATCAGGAAGCCGACGACCACGCCGAAGAGCGCGACGCCTTCCACCAGAGCGGCGGTCAGAATCATGTTCACGAAGATGCGGCCGCCCATCTCGGGCTGCCGGGCGGTCGCTTCGCAGGCGCCGGCGCCGATCTTGCCGATGCCGATGCCGGCACCGATGACGGCGAGGCCGGCGGCCATGCCCTTGCCGATGCCGGAGCCCCAGTTGGGCATGTCGGCGGCTTCCTGGGCCATCGCCGGATCGACGAAGAGGAGGCTGCCGAGAAGAGCGAAGAAGAACGCAGGAATGAGCTTGTACATGTGAGTCCGAGTCTCCGAATGCGACGCGTGCTCTCGCGTCTGAGGTGAATCGCTTGGGCCATCCCGGGGATGGCGGGGTCGGGTCAGTGGGCGGCCGCCAGTTCGTCGGCGACCTCTTCCGCGTCGTGCTCCTCGTGCTCGTGCTCCTCGTGGCTCATCAGGCTGATGAAGACCGCGGTGAGGAACATGAAGACGAATGCCTGGAGGAAGGCGACGAAGAGTTCGAGGAAGGTGAGGGCGACCGCGAAGAGTCCGGTCGCGAAGGAGATTCCGAACCAGGTCGGGCCTCCGACCTCGAGGGCCAGCTGGGGCATCGAGGGCAGCATGATCACGGTGGCCAGCAGGATGTGGCCGCCCATCATGTTGGCGAAGAGGCGGATCGCGAGGGCGACCGGCTTGATGAAGACGCCGGCGAACTCGACCGCGAAGACGATCGGGACGACCAGCAGCAGGCCCTTGGGGCCCTTGGTCAGGCCGCAGGTGAGGTGGTCGAGCCATCCGAGGAAGCCGAGCTCGCGGAACGAGTGGATCTGGATGGCGATGAAGGCGAAGAGGGCCAGCACCGCGGTGACGTTGATGTTCGCGGTGGCGGTGCCGCCGAAGGCGATGTGATCGCCGAAGAAGTGGAAGAAGTGCTGGAAGTCCTGCAGGGGGATCATCCCGAGCAGGTTCACCGTCAGGATGAAGAAGAAGATGCTGAAGAGGAACGGCATCCATCGCCGCGTCTGCTTCTCGCCCAGCACGGGCTCGAGCATCTGGTCGCGGAAGTAGATGACCATCACTTCGATGATCTGCGACAACCGTCCCTTGGTGATGTATCGCTCGTTGCCGGCCGACTCCGCGCCGACGCTGATCCGCTTCGATGCGACGAGCAGCCCGACCACGGTGAGGACGCCCGCGAGCAGGAGCATCGCCTCGTGCGCCGTGCCGAGTCCGATCTCACCCACCCACCAGATCGTCTTGTTCGTATTGACGACGTGGGAGAGCGGGTCGGTGCCTTCAGCGAGAGTGAGTACGGGCAACATGCGGATTCCAGAAACAGGAGTCTGCCGAGGTCTCGATCACCCATCCGACTGGTGGCGTCCTTGCTCCTCCGCCTCGATCTGGGCGAGCATCGACCGGGCGATGATCGGCACCTCGATCATGAGGAGCAGGAGCGCCGACACGGCCAGTCCGAGGACGAATGGCCGCACCGGTGGATGGGCCGCGGAATATATCAGAAAGGCCACCGCCGGAATCGCCAGGATGCGGCCCGTGGTGGAGGCCAGCCAGAGCGTCGGGAGGTCGCCGGATCGCCGGGGCTTCCACGGCACGATGACCATCAGGCCGAGGCCCCCGACGACCGAGGCCACGCCCCCGCCGATGGCTCCCCAGGGCAGCCAGCCGGGCTGGAATTCGACCACGGTCCCGACGAGGAACCAGCCTCCGACCCCCAGGATCGCCGATATGAGCCAGCCGAGGGCGAGAATGCCCGCCGGGAGTCGGTAGAGGGGCTCCGACGACCGATCGCGATCGGCCCCGGGCATCTGGTCCTGGGGCACCTTCATCGGAGACCTCCGGTGACCGCGGCCCGGCCCGGATCGTCGAGGCGGGCCTTCACGGGTCGCCCCCGTCCCCGCCCGGACGGCGGTCCAGCTGCTTGTTGAGCTTCAGGCCACCCCGGATCAGCTGCGACAGGCCGGTCGCCATGCCCATGATGGCTCCACCGACGACCCAGAGGTCCCGGCCGCCCCACCCCTGCTGCTCGGCGAACCCGCCGAGGACCCAGCCGATCAGGACGCCGCCCGCGACCAGGGAGACCGTTTCCATCCCGAGTCCGGCCATCCGCCAGCCGATCCGGGTCTCGTGGGTCTCCGAACGCTTCTTCCGGGATCCGGGAGTGCCCGTGTACATGTCCGGAATCTACCTCGCGAGCCGCGATCCGGGGGGAGCGGGAGCCGCCGGTGCCCTACACTTCGGGCCCATGAGCATCCCCGACGACGAGATCATCGACGTGACGCCCAAGCGGCTCGGCACCGCCGAGCGGCTCTACCTGCCCGAGATCTTCCGCGGGCTGGGCACCACGCTCCGCCATGCGTTCAAGAACGTCGGCCGCGACGGCAAGAACAAGGACACGATCTGGGTCGTCCAGTATCCCGAGGAGAAGCGGGACGACCGTCCGGTCGAGGAGGGCGGCCAGTTCCGCGACTACTTCCGCGGCGTCCATCGCCTCAACAAGGACGACGACGACCGGGTCCGCTGCGTGGCGTGCTTCATGTGCGCGACCGCCTGTCCCGCCAACTGCATCCACATCGTGGCGGACGAGAGCCCGTGGGACGACCGCGAGAAGTACCCCAAGCAGTTCGACATCGACGAGCTGCGGTGCATCTACTGCGGCATGTGCGAGGAGGCGTGCCCCTGCGACGCCATCGAGCTCACCCCGCACTACGAGGTGACCGGCCTCACCCGCCAGGAGCTCATCTTCGACAAGACGAAGCTGCTCCAGGTCTACGACGAGACCATCGAAGAGAAGCCGATGTAGCCCAGCGCTGCGGCGGGCCCGCGAGGGGTCCGTCCTCGCCTTCCAGGCCACGATCGCCGCGGCTCGTGCGACCGGGCTTCGCCGGCCCCTACCGCCGACCCCAGAACCGCGGGGTCAGGAGCGAGAGCACCACGAACAGTTCCAGTCGCCCGAGCAGCATCAGGGCGATGAGCACCGTCTTGCTCGCCGGCGTCAGCCACGAGTAGTGGTCGTCCGACCCGACCCGGCCGAAGGCGGGGCCGACGTTGGCGAGGCAGCTCGCCGCCGCGCTCGAGGCGGTGGTGAGGTCGATGCCGTCGGCCCCCTCGAAGATCTTGAGCAGTCCGGTGCCCAGCGCCGCGAGGATCAACGTCATCAGCACGAGGACGATCGCGGCCGCGCGGACGTCGGGCGAGATGATGCTCCGACCGACCTTGAGCGGCCTGACCACGTCGGGCCGGAACTCCCGCTCGATCTCGCGGAGCATGAGCTTGCCCGCGATCCACACCCGGATCAGCTTGATGCCGCCGGACGTCGAACCGGCCATCGCCCCCACCAGGAAGATCGAGATCAGCGACACGATCGCCACGCCCGGCCAGTCCTCGTAGACCGCGGTGGCGAATCCCGAGGTCGTGAGGATGCTCACCACGGTGAACACCCCGTAGCGGAAGGAGTTCAGGAGGGTCGGCTCCACCTCCCCGCCCCCGACGACGCCGATGCGATAGGCGTCGTTCATCTGCCCGTGGGCCCACAGCGCGAGGCTGCACGCGAGGGTCACCACCACGAGGAGCCCGAGGAACAGGCGGAGTTCGGAACTGCGGCGGATCGTCTCGAATCGACGACGGAACGCGAGGAAGTAGAGGGAGAAGCTGATCCCGCTGAGGACCATGAAGACCATCATCACCGCCTCGATCGCCGGCGAGTCGAACGCGGCGATGCTGGCGTTCCGGGTGGAGAAGCCGCCGGTCGCGACGGTGGTGAACGTGTGGCAGATCGCGTCGAAGACGGGCATGCCCGCGATCATCAGCAGCGGGAACGCGAGCAGGGTGAAGCCGACGTAGACGAGCAGGATGACCCGGGCGGTCTCCCGGGCGTGGGGTCGCAGCCCCTCCGGCGTCGGGCCGGTCGTCTCGGTGAGGTACATCCGCTTCCCGCCCGTCCCGAGCGACGGCAGGATCGCCACGAAGATGACGATCACGCCGAGTCCGCCGATCCACTGGATGGTCGAACGCCAGAGCAGCACGCTGCGCGGCAGCGCCTCGATGTCGGTCAGGATCGTCGCCCCGCAGGTCGTGAGCCCGCTCATCGCCTCGAAGAACGGGTCGACCACCCCGTCGAGCATGCCCGACTGCGGCAGCGAGCAGTACATCGACCAGCAGACGAACGGGATCGCGGACACGACCGCCCCGGACAGCCAGGCCAGGACGACCAGCAGGCACGCCTCCCGTCGTCCGATCTCCCGACTCACCCCGCGGAACCACGCGAGGGCCAGTCCCCCCACCGCGGCGGCGATCCCGCCGGCGGTCAGGAACGCCCAGACCGAGGCCTCCTCCATGTCGTCGCCCGCCGCCCAGTAGCCCATCGCCACGAGGGCATGGAGCAGGAGCGCCCCACCGAGGAGCAGGAGCAGGAGCCCGAGCTGTCGGATGACGATCGGGAGATTCATCCCGCGGACGTCCCGGCGCGGACCTGGAGGTCAGTGCGCATCGAAGATCTCCTCGAGCCGGTCGCCGTGCTCGGTCCGGCCGAGCACCAGGACCTCGTCGCCGGGGACCAGTTCGTCGTCGGCGTGCGGGACGCGGGTCGCGTCGCCGCGCTGGACCGCGATGATCGACCAGTCGGGAGTGAGCTTCACCGTGCGGAGCCGCTGGCCCGCGATGTCGCACTCGGGCCCGATGCGGACGCGGAAGACCGAGACGCTTCCGTCGGCGAGCTTGGAGATCGTCTTCACCGCCCGTTCGTCGAGCGCCTCCTCGATCTGCTTCGCCGCGACGGTCCGCGGGCTGTACGCCCGGTCGAGACCGATCGCGAAGACGGAGTCGAGGTAGGTGGAGCGCTGCACGATCACGGTGACGGTGTCGACGCCACGAAGCTTGGCGAGCACCCCGGCGATGATGTTGTCCTCGTCGTCGTCCCGCAGGGCGACGAAGTGGTCCGCGTCCGAGATCCGCTCCTCCGAGAAGACGGTCGCGTCGTTCACGTCGCTCGCGAGCACGGTCACCCAGTCGAGGTCGGCGGCGAATCGCTCGGCCTTCTCCCGGTCGGAGTCGAAGACCCGGATCGAGAACGCGCGGCCGCGCAGGGCCCGGCACACCCATTCCGCCATCGGCGTGCAGCCCTGGATCACCACCGAACGACGGGCCTTCGGGTTCTCCCGGAAGACCCTCCGGGCGGCGTCGTAGACGGGCGCGTCGGCCACCAGGACGACCGAGTCTCCCGAATCGACCGTCGAGGAGGAGTCCGGGACGGTGACCGATCCGTCGCGGACGATCGCCGCGAGCCGGGCGCCCGGCGGCAGCGAGAGGTCGGCCAGCGGACGACCGATGGCCCCGCACCCGTCGGCGACCTCGAACTGCTGCATCTCGACCTGGCCGCGGGCGAAGGTCTCGACCGCGAGCGCCGCCGGATTGCGGATGTTCTGGGCGATCGCCATCGCGGTGCTGTACTCGGGACAGATGAGGTGATCGATCCCGAGGGTGCGTCCGTAGTCGTAGTCGCGCCGATCCGCGAAGTTGAAGTCGTGGGCCCGCGCGACGACCTTCCGCGCCCCGAGACGCTTGCCGACGGCGGCGGTCAGCAGGTTGACCTCGTCGGTGTCGGTGGCGGCGACCAGCATGTCGGCGTCCTCGACGCCGGCGTCCAGGAGGACGTCGGCCCGGGCGCAGTTGCCGCCGACGGTCCGCGCGTCGATGGTGTCGCCGAGGCGCCGGAGGAGGTCGGGGTTCCGGTCGATGACCGTCACCGAGTGATCGGCCCTGACCAGCACCTCGGCCGCATGGCTGCCGACCTCGCCCGCACCGCAGATCACGATCCGCATGTCGATGGCTCCATCGACCTCGACCGGTCTTCGAACCGGTCTGGACAAGTCCGTCAGTCTACGTCGCGCCGACCGCGAAGTGGCCCCTTCCGCGCGTCCTCGTCGCGAGGCCCGAGAAAAGTCCTCGACACGACCGAGGGGCCGGGTCTCAGCCCTTGACCGCCACCGGCGAGGCGGGCACGTTCGCGAGCATCCGGTCGAGGGCCGACCGGGCGTGGTCCGCGGCCTCGGGATGGACGGCGATCCGGTTGACCACCGTTCCCTCGGCGAGGTTGTCCAGCGTCCAGAGGAGGTGGGGAGGATCGATCCGGTACATCGTCGTGCAGAGGCACTGGCAGTCGCTCAGCATCCGGACGGTCACGCCGCGTTCCGCCGCGGCCCGCGAGAGACGGTCGACCAGGTGCACCTCGGTGCCGACGTACCAGGTGGTCCCGGGTTCGGCGGACTCGATCCGCTCGATGATGTACTCGGTGCTTCCGGCGAGGTCGGCGACGTCGACCACCTCCTGCGCACACTCCGGATGGACGAGCACGGTGCAGTCGGGGTCGTCGCGACGGGCCGTCGCCGCATGCTCCGGCCGGAAGAGCCGGTGCACGCTGCAGTGTCCCGCCCAGAGGACCACCTCGGCGTCCCGGTAGGCGTCGTCGGAGGCGCCGCCGTCGAGCTTCGGGTCCCAGACCACGGTCTCCGCCGCCCCGCCGTCGCCCGCCGCGGCGACGTCGACCTCGGTCCGGAGCCCGCGGGCGTGCGCGGTGTTGCGACCCAGGTGCTGGTCGGGAAGGAAGAGCACGCGAGCGGGTCCGTCCTCCGGTCGCTCGCCCCCCGCCCGGGCCCAGTCGAACACGGCGCCGGCGTTCGAACTCGTGCAGCAGGCCCCGTCGTGCATGCCGACGAACGCCTTCACCGCGGCCGAGCTGTTGACGTAGGTGACGGGAACGATCCGGCGACCGCCGGGAATCGCGGCGAGCGCGTCCCAGCAGTCGTTCACGTCGTCCCACTGCGCCATGTCCGCCATCGAGCAGCCGGCCGAGAGATCGGGAAGGAGGACCTGCACCGAGTCGTCGGTGACGATGTCGGCGGTCTCGGCCATGAAGTGGACGCCGCAGAACACGATGAACTCGGTCCCCCGACGTCGCGCCTCCTCGGCCGCCATCCGACTCAGCTTGAGGCTGTCGCCGGTGAGATCGGCGTGCCGGATCACGTTGTCCTGCTGGTAGTGGTGGCCGAGGACGAGGAGCCGGTCGCCGAGCTCGCGACGCCGGGACTCGATTCGCGCAGCGGTCTCCGCGGGATCGCGGGCGAGGTACTCGTCGGGAAGGCGGGGCTGCCAGAGCATGGCCCCATGGTAGGCTCGCCGCCCGCCCGGATCACGGTGGAATCGTCCATCGACGGGAACGGGACCGATCGCGGAGATGCGTGTCCAGATGCGAGATCGACTGCACGTCCAGGCCCCCTCGAAGCTGAACCTCACGCTGTCGGTGGGCGGGCCCGACGCCGATCGCATGCACCCCATCGCGGGCTGCATGACGACGGTCGATCTCTTCGACGACCTCGAGCTCGTCCGGCTCCCGATCGGCCATCCGAGTCGATACGCGATCATCTGGCACGACGAGGCCCGACGGCGATCGGACATCGACTGGTCGATCTCGAAGGACCTCGCGGCGAACGCCCACCGGCTGCTCGAGCAGGCCGTCGGTCGCGGGCTCTCCCTCCAGGCGAAGATCGAGAAGCGGATCCCGGTCGGCGGCGGGCTGGGCGGCGGATCGGCCGACGCGGCCGCGATGCTGCACGGGGCGAACCGCCTCTTCGACCTCGGGCTCTCGACCGACGAGCTCGCGGAGATCTCCAGGCCGCTCGGTTCCGACGTGCCGTTCCTCGTGCACGGCGGCGCGGCGATCGTCTCCGGCCTCGGCGAGACGATCGAGGCGGTGCCGATGCCCGAGGGCCTGCACCCGGTGCTGGTGTTCCCCACCACGATGTGCCCGACCGGTCCGGTCTACGGCCGGCTCGACGAACTCCGTCCAGAGGCGACCGTCCGCGAGGCGGACGTCCGGCGCGTCCTCGACGGGCCCGTCGCGGCGGACGCCCTCTTCAACGACCTCGCGGAGCCGGCGTTCGATCTCCATCCCGCCCTCGCCGAGGATGCCCGCCGCGTCGCGGAGACCGCGGAACTCCCGGTCCACGTGTCGGGAAGCGGCTCGACGCTGTTCGTGCTCGCCGCGGGGCCGCTCGAGGCCGACCTCCTCGCGACCGCGATCGAGACGGGAACGGGCATCCCGGCCGTCGCGACCGCGACCTGCGACGGCGTCCGGGTCGGCGAGGTGGAGCGGATTCCCGGGTGAAACGGGTCGGCGGGCCGGATACCCTGCGGGATCCGATTTCGAGCCGAACCACCCGAGAGCCAACCATGAGCTGCATCACGACCGACTTCGTCCCCGCCGATCTCGACGCCACCCGCTGGGAGAACCTCGAGCCCCTGTACAAGGCGTTGATCGATCGAAAGCTGAACTGCAGGAACTGCCTTGCCGCCCTCATCCTCGATCGAAGCGAGCTCGACGCCGCGGCGAGCGAGGCCGAGGCGAACCTGTACATCGAGACCACGCGACACACCGACGACGAGGCCGTCCAGAAGGCCTTCGAGACGTTCGTGCAGGACGTGGAGCCCCACCTCAAGAAGGCCGCCTTCGAGCTCGATCGCAAGATCGCCGAGAGCGAGCACGCCGACGCCCTCGACCAGGATCGCTACGGCATCCTCCTCAGGAGGCTCCGGACCAACGTCGGGCTCTTCCGCGAGGAGAACATCCCGATCGAGACCGAACTGAGCCTTCTCGACCAGAAGTACTCGCAGATCTGCGGGGCGATGACCGTCGAGTTCGACGGCGAGGAACGCACGATGCCGCAGATGGGTCGGTACCTCGAGTCGACCGACCGAGAGGTGCGCGAGGGCGCGTGGCGCGGGATCGCCGAGCGACGGGCGAAGGACCGCGACGCCATCGAGGACATCTTCGACGAGATGGTCGAGAAGCGGCAGCAGCTCGCGCGGAATGCGGGCTTCGACAACTTCCGCGACTTCCAGCACGCCCGGATGCACCGCTACGACTACACCCCGCAGGACTGCTTCAAGTTCCACGAGGCGGTCGAGCGGTTCTGCGTCCCCGTCCTCCGGTCCACGACCGAGAGCCGACGCGAGAGCCTGGGCGTCGACGTCCTCCGCCCGTGGGACCTCGCGGTCGACGTGAAGGGCCGCGACCCGCTTCGCCCGTTCGACGGGGCCGAGCAGCTCATCGACCGGTCGTCGAAGGTGTTCCATCGCATGGACGGTCGCCTCGGCGAGATGTTCGACGAGCTTCGCACCGGCGACTGCCTCGACCTCGAGACCCGCAAGGGCAAGGCCCCGGGCGGCTACCAGTACCAGCGGGAGCGGACCCGCAAGCCGTTCATCTTCATGAACGCCGCGGGCCTCCAGCGGGACCTCACCACGATGGTCCACGAGGCCGGCCACGCGTTCCACTCGATGGTCTGCCGCTCCGAGCCGATCCTCGCGTACCGCTCCGCCCCGATGGAGTTCTGCGAGGTCGCCTCGATGGCCCAGGAGCTCCTGACCTTCCCGTACCTCGACGAGTTCTACTCCGAGGAGGACGCGAACCGGGCGCGACGCGACGAACTCGAGGGCATGGCGAAGATCCGCCCTTGGATCGCCACGATCGACGCCTTCCAGCACTGGATCTACACGAACCCCGGCCACGACCGGGCCGCCCGCACGCAGGCGTGGCTCGACCTCGAGACGCGATTCGGGTCGCCGGTCGACTGGACCGGGATCGAGGACGCCCGCGAGGCGATGTGGCAGCGACAGCTCCACCTCTTCGGCGTGCCCTTCTACTACATCGAGTACGGCATCGCCCAGCTCGGCGCCCTCCAGGTCTGGTGCAACAGCCTCGAGGACGAGAAGTCGGCGATCGATCGCTACCTCGACGGCCTCTCCCTCGGCGGCTCGCAGCCGCTGCCGAAGCTCTTCGAGACCGCCGGGGCCGCTTTCGACTTCGGTCCCGAGACCGTCGGCCCGCTCATGGAGCGGGTCGCGACCGAGCTCGAGACCCTTCCCGCCTGATCGCGGATCGAACACGAATCGCGACCGCGGCGGTACCTTCGGGTGCCGCCGCGTCGCATCCCGGCCTCGTCCCGAGCGAAGAACGAACCCATGAACGAAGACAGCCCGATCCCGACCGACCCGCACATGGACGGCGCCGAATTCGAGCGACTGGGCCGCGACCTCATGGGCTGGATCGTGCGACACCTCGACACCGCGGAGGATCGTCCGGTCCAGGCCCCGGCCGCTCCCGGCGAGATCTACCGCGGCTTCCCCGCCTCGCCCCCGCTCGAGGGCGAGTCCCTCGCGGACCTGCCCGCGGAGCTCGATCGGCTCGTCGTCCCCGGCGTCACCGGGTGGCAGAACCCCAACTGGTTCGCCTACTTCCCCTGCAACCACTCCTATCCCTCGGTCCTCGGCGAGCTGCTCAGCGCCGGCCTCGGCATCCAGGGCATGCTCTGGAACACGAGCCCGGCCTGCACCGAACTCGAGTCGCTCGTCATGGACTGGTCGCTCGAGGCGTTCGGTCTCCCCGATCGCTTCCGCACGATGCCGCGGGACCACGAGGGCCCGCCCTGCGCGGGTGGCGGGGTGATCCAGGACACCGCGAGCAGCGCGACCTTCTGCGCCCTCCGCGCCGCCCGCGCGCGGGCGACCGACGGGGCGGCCGGTCGCGACGGCGTCGCGAGCTGCCCGCCGCTCGTCGCCTACACCAGCGAACACGCCCACTCCTCGATCGAGACGGCGTGCACCATGTCGGGCATCGGCCGATCGAACCTGCGGCTCGTGCCAAGCGACCCGGAGACCTTCGCGCTGGACCCGGTCGCGCTCGCCGCGATGATGCGGGAGGACGCCGACGCGGGACGCGTGCCGTTCTTCGTCTGCTCGACCTGCGGCACGACCTCGAGCGGTGCGGTGGATCCGACCCCCGCCATCGTGCAGGTCGCCCGCGAGCACGGGGCGTGGGTCCACCTCGACGGCGCCATGTTCGGCGTGGCGGCGATCTGCCCCGAGTGGCGATGGACCCTCGACGGGGCCGCGGACTGCGACTCGATCTGCGTGAACCCGCACAAGTGGATGTTCACGAACTTCGACTGCGACCTCCTCTGGGTCGCGGACCGACGGGCCCTCACCCGGGCGATGGGCGTCATGCCCGAGTACCTCCGCAACGCCCCGACCGAGAGCGGCGAGGTGATCGACTACCGCGACTGGCAGGTGCCGCTCGGTCGACGGTTCCGGGCGCTCAAGCTCTGGATGGTCTACCGCCACTACGGGCTCGAGGGCATCCGGACCGCCTTCCGGGAGCACGTCGCGATCGCCCAGGAGTTCGCGGACATGATCGACGCCGACGAGGACTGGATCCGCGTCGCCCCCAGTCCGCTCTCCCTCGTCTGCATCCGTCACAAGGACGGCGACGATCGCACCCGAGCCGCCCTCGAGGCGATCAACGCCAGCGGCGAGGCGATGCTCAGCCACACGAAGCTGCACGACGAATACGTCATGCGGGTCTCGATCGGCCAGGCCCGAACGCGACTCGAGCACCTGCACCGGCTGTTCGAGCGGCTGAAGGCCGACGCCTGACGGCGTGGTCGCCCGGCCGCGTCGAGACGCCGACTCAGGCGAAGACGCGGACCAGCAGGACGAGGAGGATCAGCACGGGCGCCGCGGCCAGGCCGAGTGCCCAGAGGCATCCGCGGTCGGTCGCGCTCCTGGCGTTGAGCACCACGCCGATCGCGCACGCGACGCAGAAGAACGACACCACGAGAAGCGGGATCGCCAGGACCTCGACGGGACCGAGAAGGGCAAGCACGATGCCGGTCGCACCCGCCCCGGCGACCAGCTTCAGGCATCCGTCCCGGGCCTCGCCGCCGAGCACCGAGCCGTCGGTGCGTTCGACCCGGGCGACGCCGTGGACGCCGCCCCCCCGGATCGAGTCGATGACCGGAAGCCCGCACTCGGGGCACTTCGCCCCCACCGCCATCGCCCGCAGGTCGTAGCCGCAACCGATGCACCGCGCCTCGGGGGACCCTTCGGCGTCCTCGGGCGCCGCGGGCTCATCGGTCACCGGGGATCTCCCGGACGTCGCACTCCCCGCGTCGGCATTCGAGCACCACGACCTCGGCCGGGCAATGGACGCGAAGCGGGAACCAGGAACCGGTGCCGACCGTCACGAACAGCGTGCTCCGGTCGCGGTGGTAGAAACCGGCGCTGAGCCGATGCGCGACCGCGAGATTGACGCCCGGCCGCTTCTTCGTGGCGACCTGTCCCCCGTGGGTGTGGCCCGCGAGCGTCAGCGGGATGCCCGCCTTCGCCGCGGCGAGGAAGGCCTTGGGGTTGTGGCCCAGCAGGATCGCGGGATGATCCGGGGCGACGCGATCCACGCGTCGGGCGAGGCCCTTGACGGACTTGTCCCAGTCGACGCCGGCGACCACCAGCGGGTCGCGCGACTCCGAGCCGAGTCGCCCGAGCCGGTCGCGGTCGAAGGGAACCATCGTCGACTCGTCCTCGAGGAGCCGGACCCCCGCCGTCCGGGCCATCGCCCGCACGCGATCGCCGTCGTCGAGCAGGTCGTGGTTCCCGATCACCATGAACGCGCCGAGCGGCGCGTCGAGCCCGACCATCGCCTCGAAGAGCGGCTCCGCCCCGTCGCAGGAGAGATCGACCATGTCCCCGGTGAACGCCACGAGGTCGGGACGTTCGGCCCCGAGCAGCTCGACGATCGAGAGGCCGCGGTCGACCGGCATGAGATCGCCGTAGTGGAGATCGCTGAAGTGCCCGATTCGAAGCCCGTCCCAGCCCGAGGGCCACGTCGGCATCGAGACCTCGAACCGCCGGACGACCGTCGGCTTCCGCGCGTGCTCCCTCGAGAGGCGGCCGCCGGTCAGGCGATCCGCCCCGACCGTGAAGAGCCGATGGCGCAGGGCCGCCCGACGGAAGCGGCCGCTCCGCGGCCGACGCGGGTTCGAGCCGCCCTCGCTCACCAGGCGTATCCCACGCCGGCATAGAGCCCCTGCAGGCCACCGTTGAACTCGTCGTCGTCCCGGGAGAGCACCCAGTCGTTGAGCCGGTAGCCGAGCGTCACGCCGAGATTCGGCACGACGAAGATGGTGAGGTCCGCCCGGACGGTGAAGGTCGAATCACCGCCCGAGATCGCCGGGCCCCAGCCCGCGGTGATGTCGAAGACGAGGCGATCGAGGAAGCCGAGTGAGCGGCGGGTCGACCAGTCGACCTCGAGTCCGACCCCGAGGTACGGCGAGAACCAGGCACGGTTGGAGGACACGGTCCCGAAGCCGTCGAAGGCGTACCGCTGTTCGAGGTTGATGACACGGAGGCCCGCGACGCCCTGCAGCGAGAGGTCGAGGACGGGATCGAACTCGAACCCGGGCTCGGGGGCCGACCACGGCGTCAGGCGTTCGCGGAACGGCGTGAGGAGCGCCCAGCTCGCCTCGGCATTGATCGACCAGACGTCCACCTGGCTCGCGACCGCGGTGCCGCCGGGGATCAGGCCACCGTCGACGACCGATGCCTGCTGCAGGGTGCCATTGCCGCCGGCATCGATCACGTACCCGCCGAAGAGCACCTGCCAGCGGCCCGACTCGAACTCGAGCTCGCCGTTGAAGATCGCGGTCGAGTCGTCGACCGAGAGATCGGCGCCGGCATCCAGTTCGGTGCCGCCCTCGCCCAGCGTCACCAGGCCCTCGAGTCGCGGGAACCAGAGTCCGAGCGTCACGCCGAGACGGGGCCGCGATCGGAGTCGATCGAGGGCGTCGACGTCGAGGGAGGTCGTCGATTCGGACGTCCCGGCCGCCCCTTCGGACTCCTGCGCCGTCGCCGGCGCGGCGAGCAGGCCGATGCCGGCGAGCAGGACGGCGGACGGGAGGAACCTCGGGAGCGGTGTTCGCATGGGGGAAGCGTATCCGCCGGGACGTAGGATGCAGGCATGTCGACGCCCTCCCCGGAATCCCCACGCCGCCCGGATCGTCCGGACAACGCGATCCGACTCGGCAACGGTGCGTGGTGCATGCCGGACGACCTGCGGTGGTCGTTCGCCCGCAGCGGCGGGCCGGGCGGGCAGAACGTCAACAAGGTCTCGACGAAGGCCGAGCTTCGCCTCGCGATCTCGGCGATCCGTCGCTTCGGGCCCGATGCGATGACCCGGCTCGAGACGACCGCCGGTCGCTACCTGACCGCGTCGGGCGACGTCCTGGTCACCGCGGACGAGACGCGAAGCCAGGCCGACAACCGGGAGCTCTGTCTGTCACGGCTGAAGGCGGTCATCACCGCCGCGACCACCCGGCCCAAGGTCCGCAAGAAGACGAAGCCGAGCCGCGGCTCCAAGGAACGCCGCCTCAAGGAGAAACGGGTCTCGAGCGAGAAGAAGCAGCGACGGAACTGGAAGCCCGGCGACTGATCGGACGCCGGCTCCTCCCGCTTTGAAAGGTAGTCATGACGTGACAGGCATTTGCGTCGGCCCGCGGTCGCCGCGCCGAACCCGCATCAGCGGTAGCGGACCATCCCGCGACCGTGGGTGATCTCGCCCATCCGGAAGACGGTCTCGCCCGCCTTCCGGAGCTTCTTCGCCACCGCGTCGGCGAAGGTGGGCCGGACCACGAGGCAGTAGCCCACGCCCATGTTGAAGACGCGGTCCATCTCGTCGTCGGCGACGCCGCCGTGGTTCTGGAGGAACCGGAAGAGCGGCGGGACGTCCCACGCATCGCGGTCGACGATGGCGTCGAGATCCTTCGGCAGCGCCCGATTCAGGTTGCCGGGCAGTCCACCCCCGGTGATGTGGGCCATGCCCGTGACGACCTTCTTCACCGTGTAGCCACGGAGCAGGGAGATGATCGGCTTCGCGTAGATCCGCGTCGGCTCCAGAAGCAGGTCGCCGAGGGTCCGGTCGCTCTCGAGGTCGGGGTAGGTCTCGTCGAGCCGAAGGTCCGCCCGCTCGATGATCTTCCGCACGAGCGTGTAGCCGTTGGAATGGACGCCGCTCGAGGCGAGCCCGAGGACGACGTCCCCGGGTTCCATCCGGGTCGGGTCGGTCGCCCGGGCGAGCTCGACCACCCCGACCGAGAACCCCGCGACGTCGAAGTCGCCCGGCTTGTAGATGTCGGGCATCTCCGCGCACTCGCCGCCGATCAGGGCGCAGCCGGCGATCTCGCAGCCCTTCGCGATGCTCTCGATGATCGTCGCGGTGTCGGCGGGTTCGACCCTCGAGAGCCCGAGGTAGTCGAGGAAGAAGAGCGGCTCGGCCCCCTGCACGATGAGGTCGTTGACGTTCATCGCGACGCAGTCGATCCCGATCGTGTCGAGCCGACCCATCTCGATCGCGAGCAGCACCTTGGTGCCGACGCCGTCGGTGCAGGCGACCAGGACCGGGTCCTTGTAGTTCCGCTTGAAGAGACTCTCGTTGTAGTCCAGCCGGAACATCGCGGCGAACGCGCCGTGCCGCCCCATGACCCGGGGGCCGTGGGTCCGGCGAAGCACCGGCTTGATCCGGTCGACGACCTCGTCCCCGGCGTCGATGTCGACCCCCGCCTCGGCGTAGGTCATGCCTTCACCGGGGGTGGGGGTTCCGGGCTCCGCGGTCGTCTCCTCGGGTCGATCCATGCCGCGATTCTACGGCCCCGGCCGTCGCGTGGCCCACCTTGGATCGGCTAGACTGCCCGGACTATGGCCATTCTCGTCGACGACAGCACCAAGGTCCTCTGCCAGGGCATCACCGGCTCCTTCGGGGCGTTCCACACCCGCGGCTGCCACGCGTACGGCACCCGCATGGTCGGCGGCGTCACGCCCGGCAAGGGCGGGACCACCGATCCCAACGGCATCCCGATCTTCGACACCGTCCACGAGGCGGTCGCCGAGACCGGAGCCGACGCCACCATGATCTTCGTGCCGCCGCCGTTCGCGGCCGATGCGATCCTCGAGGCCGCCGCCGCCGGCATCCACGTCGTCTGCGCGATCACCGAGGGCATCCCGGTCCAGGACATGGTCCGGGTGAAGCGCCTGCTCCGCGAACATCCGGGCACGGTCCTGATCGGCCCGAACTGCCCCGGCATCATCACGCCCGGGCGACGCGTCTCCGGCGAGGGTGCCGATGCGGTCTTCGAGGGTGGCTGCAAGATCGGCATCATGCCGGGCTACATCCACACCGCCCGCGAGGACGCCTCGACCGGCAAGGCCGTCGGGGTCATCAGCCGGTCGGGCACCCTGACCTACGAGGCGGTCTGGCAGACGTCGGTCCTCGGGATCGGCCAGTCGACCTGCATCGGCATCGGCGGCGATCCGGTCCGCGGCAGCGGGTTCATCGACCTGCTCGAGCGGTTCGAGGCCGACCCGGAGACGGACGGTGTCGTCGTGATCGGCGAGATCGGCGGCACCGACGAGATCGAGGCCGCCCACTGGATCAAGGACCACGTGTCCAAGCCCGTCGCCGCCTTCATCGCCGGCCGCACCGCCCCTCCGGGCAAGCGGATGGGCCACGCCGGTGCGATCATCGGCGGCGCGGACGACACCGCCGACGCCAAGATCGCCGCGTTCCGCGAGTGCGGGATCGCCGTCGCGGAGAGTCCCGCGGATCTCGGCAGCACCATGGCGAAGGCCCTCGGCCTCGAACCCGTCGAGGCCTGACCCGGATGCCCGGGTTCGCCACGACGGTCCGCCGAGCCGCCGCGATCCTCGCGGTCTCGGCCGGGATCCTCGTCACCATCCCCCTGCAGGCATCGGTCCCCGGATCGATCGCCGACCCCCCCGCCGGTACGGCGGGGACGGCGCCGATCCGCCGCCTCGCCACGATCGGGGCGAGCGCCACCGCGGGCTTCAACGTGTACTTCTGGCGGGTCGACGGCGACGGCCACGTCCGCGACTCGACCAACCTCGCCAAGCTGCTCCGCGCCTCGAGCGGCGACGAGCTCGTCGTGACCGATCTCGGCACCGGCCAGTTCTTCGCGAATCCCGCCGGCATCGGATCGATGGCGATCGAGCGGGCCCTCCGATCGAATCCCGACATCGTGGTCGGCCTCGACTTCCTGTTCTGGTTCTGCTTCGGGACGGTCGGTCCCGAGGCGACGCGGATGCGGACCATGGAGGATCGACTGGCGATGCTCGAGGTCGGCTTCGAGCTGCTCGAACGGATCGAGGATGCCGGCATCCCCCTCGTGGTCGGCGACATCCCCGACATGTCGGCGGCGGGCGGCGGCATCATGCTCAAGAGCCAGGTCCCGTCCCCCCGGACGATCGAGCGGGCGAACGAGCGGATCCACGAATGGGCGTCGACGAGACCGGGGATCCGGGTCTTCCCCCTCGCGGGCCTGCAGTCGCTGCTCGAGTCGAACGACCCGATCGAGGTGGACGGCTCGGCGCTGGGCGATGCCGAACGCCGCCGACTGCTCCAGGGCGATCGACTCCACCCGACCGTCGGCGGACTGATCGTGATGGTGGACCGGCTCGTCGACCTCATGCAGGACGACGACGCGCTCGGAGGCCGGCTGCCGTCGATGACCACCCGATACGACGAGCTGATGCGACGGGTCTCCGGCTTCCCGAGTCTCGAGGCCCAGGAAGACCACGTGCGACGTCGACGGGCGGAACCCGCCGGAAGCGGGGAGGCCGTCGAGCGCTGAACCGCCGCGCGGGCGGTTCGATCATCGAAGCTTCTCCAGCCGGTCGCGAACCCGGTTGTTCGACTCGGCGGAGATCCGTCGCTCGAGCTCGGCCCGGCCCGAACCCTCCCCGAGCACGCGATCGAGGTGCGGCATGATCCGCTCCAGGTCGACCTCGGGATGCGGCGTCCGGATCTCGTCCCGCAGGATCACCAGCTGGATCGGATCCCGCAGGCCGGCCAGTCGAGGTCCCGCGAGATGCCAGAGCATGTCGCGGCCCAGCCGGGTGCGATCGGGCGACGGGATCCGACCGTAGGCGTCGACGAAGTCGTCCCAGCGTCGCGCACGAAAGAGGGGATCGAGGACCACCGGTGCCGCGGCACGAATGGCGATCACGTTCCCCCGATCGAGCACCGTGCGCCAGAGATCGAGGGCCACGTCCTCCCGGCCGGCGAGGAGCAGCGCGGCGATCGCCGCGCCGGCGTTCGTCGGTTCGTCGTCGAGCGACCCCATCGCCCCCCTCGCGCGATCGAGGATGGCCGTGGAAGAGGGCACCCCCTCGACCGCTCCGGCGGCGATCCGAGGGATGGGCACCGAGCCCGGCGGAGGCGCGATCATGAACGGATCACCGATCGTCGTCACCTTCCAGAGGCCCGACATCGCTCCTTCACCCGGCCACCAGCGACCCGCAAGCAGGAAGGGCACGCCCACGCGGATCCGCCTCGACTGGAGGAGCGGCGGCACGAACGCCGTGAGATACGGCTCGTCCACCGACCCGATGCAGGCGTAGAAGCCGCGGTCGATCGCCCGCCCCCCCACCGTGTCCGGATCGGCCGGCTTCTGCATCGAGAACGAATGCACCATCGAGAGCGCCGCCGGCCGCTGGAGGATCGGCATGTCGTGCGGGCGAGCCTTCCGGTCCTCGTGGAGATGGAACTCGTACGCCATCCCGTGGGAGTTCAGGTAGAGCATGTCCGCGGGGACGCCGCCGAGGAGGAGTCGGTGCCACGCCTCGAGGCTCGCCTGCTCCCCCTCGAACGAGAGGGCCTCGTAGCCGGCCTTCGACAGCTCGGCCGCCGCCTCGGCGACCCGGTAGCGGGCCCACCCGCCGGTCTCCGGGTAGCCCGAGACGAACCACGCGTCGGTCCGCTTCAGGAACAGCGAGGCCATCGCCATCGCCGCCGATCGAGACTCGTCGCCGAAGATCCAACCGACGTAGGCCCATCGTCGACCGTCCGCGAGTCGACCGAGCGCATCGGTCGTCGCGAACGGACCATCGCCGATCGAGACCCCGGGCAGCTCGACCTTCGCGGCCGCCGGCGGCGTGGTCCGACATCGCACGGGCATCGATCGACAGATCGCGACGGCGTCGAGCTCGTCGCCGAGTCGATTCCACGCGTACCCCGAGTCCTCCGCCAGCCCGCGCAGCCCGGCCGCGAGCGATTCGAGCGCCGGGGCCCGGAGTTCGCCGTTGACGGGGCCGAGCTCGTCCTCGAGGAACGCGAGGGGCAGCCCTCGTCCGGCGGCGAGCGCCACCGCGGCGGGCCAGGCCGGATCGGTGGTGGCGGTCACGACGAATCCCGGCGGCGTCCAGCCGAGCTCGTCGAACCGTTCGCGCTGCGGGCGATCGGGATCGGTCGCACCCCAGGCGGACGAGGCGACGCGTCGCAGCGCAGCCTGCCTCCCCTCCACGCCCACCGGCAGCCGACGGTTCGTGGAAGGCACCGTCACGACCTCCTCCGGCGCGAAGGCGCGGATGAACGCCGCGGCCATCGGATCGGATTCGAAGAGCACCGGCCACTGGCCCGCGGGCGACCATCGGCCGACCTCCTGCAGCCAGGTGTCGGCGTCGGGCACGAGGACGACGCGGGAGACCACCGGTCGAGTCCGCTCGCAGATCGCGACCCTCGCGCCGAGGACGACCGGCCACGGCGGCGCATCGACGCCCGCCCCGCCGCCGGTCGCCTGCCCGACGGCACGACCCGTCCAGCAGGTCGCTCCGACGAGGATCCCGAGGATCGCGATGCCACGCCACGACGTCGTTCGTCCCAAGCGTGGGTCTCCCGTCAGTCCACCAGGCGATATCCCGCCGCGAGCTCGCGGAACGAGGCGACCTCGCGATCGATCCAGCCCTGGTCGAACCCGAGCTCCGCCGCCATGATCCCGGCGACCCGCGGGGCGATCTCGGCCGCGGCGGCCGCGTCGAGGAGCATGCTCCGCGTCCGTCGGGAGAGGGCGTCGTCGAGATCGAGGGCCATCTCGTGCCGGGCCGCGAAGACGAACTCGGCGCCGGTGTACGGCAGGTCCTCGTGGAGCGGCTTCGCGAGTTCCGGGTCGCTCTCGGCGATCGCCGCGACGATCGCGGCGTCGGATCCGTACATGCGATGCGGATCGTGCTCCGGGAGACGGGGATCGTCCCGGTCGAGCGCCCCGTGGATGCGGAGCGCCTCGGTCCCGCAGGGCCGGTCCTCGAGTCCGCCGACCGCGATCACGTGCTTCATCGTGTCCTCGGCCATCTTCCGGTAGGTGGTCCACTTGCCGCCCACGATCGTCACCACGCCGGACGAGGAGACGAAGACCTCGTGGTTCCGGCTGATCGACTTCGTCGCCCCGCCGGTCCCGCCGGGATGGACGAGCGGACGCTGCCCGGCGAAGACCGAACGGACGTCGCTCTCGGTCGGGTCCTTCGCGAGGTAGCGATTGGCGTTCCGCAGGATGAACTCGACCTCGTCCGGGAGGGCCCGCGGCTCGAGCTCCGCCTTCTCCATCGGCGTGTCGGTGGTGCCCACCACCACGCGATGGTGCCAGGGAATCACGAAGAGGACCCGGCCGTCGTCGGTGTGCGGCACCATGATGGCGGTGTCGGACGGCTGGAACGCGCGGTCGAGCACGATGTGGACGCCCTGGGCCGGTTCGATGACCGCGTCCGCCTCGGGTTCGTCGAGCCGACGGACCTCGTCGGCGAAGATGCCGCAGGCGTTCACCACCACGCGGGCGGCGACCTCGAACTCCTCGCCGGTGACGGTGTCGCGGACCAGG
Source organism: Planctomycetota bacterium (assembly GCA_036339295.1). Lineage (GTDB taxonomy): Bacteria > Planctomycetota > Phycisphaerae > Phycisphaerales > SM1A02. Next base: position 7,813 of record JAYZBK010000199.1, on the reverse strand, counting down.
GCGCCGTTGCAGGTCGTGACGTCCTTCCGGATCCCGACCACCCGACAACGGTTGGCCACCACCGCGCCCTCGTCGACCGCGGTGAGCGCCAGCGCGATCGCGAGCCGCGCATCGTCGAACTGGCCGTCGTGGTACCGGATCCCGCCTCGGAGGCCGTCCTGCTCGACGTTGGGGATCTCCGAGATCACGTCGTCGGCGGAGAGCATCCGGCTCGGCGCGAGGTTCAGGCGTCCGGCGAGGAAGTCGTAGGCCTTCAGGCCCGCCCCGTAGAACGGTCCCTCCCACCACTTGTACTGCGGCACGACGAAGGCGAGATCGCGGACGATGTGCGGCGCGTTGGCGTAGAGCCGGCCCCGCTCCCGCAGCGCCTCGGTCACCAGCGAGACATCGAGCTGCTCCAGGTAGCGGACGCCCCCGTGCACGAGCTTCGTGCTTCGACTGCTCGTCGCCTTCGCGAAGTCCTCGGCCTCCACGAGCGCCGTCCGGTAGCCCCGGTTCGCCGCGTCGATCGCCACGCCGAGGCCGGTGGCGCCGCCGCCGACCACGAGGACGTCGAACGACTCCTCGCGGAGCCGGCCGAGCATGTCGCTTCGATCGAATGCCGTCGTCATGAATCGTCCTCCGCCCAGTCGAGGGTCCGCTCGACGGCCTTGCGCCACCACCGCACGAGGCGGTCGCGTTCGGATTCGTCCATCGCGGGTTCGAACACCCGGTCGACCTCGTGGTGCGACTCGAGCTCGCCGGTGTCGCGCCAGACGCCGGTCGCGAGGCCGGCGAGATACGCGGCCCCGGCGGCGGTCGACTCGACCATCTTCGGTCGCACGACCTCCACGCCGAGGATGTCGGCCTGGAACTGCATGAGCAGGTCGCTCGCGGAGGCGCCCCCGTCGACCCGGAGCTGCTCGATCGCGATGCCGCTGTCCGCCACCATGCAGTCGAGGATGTCGCGGGAGCTGTAGGCCAGGCTTCGGAGCGTCGCGAGCGCGACGTGCGCGTCGGTCGAGCCGCGGGTGAGGCCGAGGATCGCGGCCCGGGCCTTCGGATCCCAGTGCGGGGCGCCGAGCCCGGCGAACGCGGGCACGACGAAGACGCCCTCGGTGTCCGCGACGCTTCCGGCCAGTTCGTTCACCTGCGGCGCCGAGTCGATGATCTTCAGGCCGTCGCGCAACCACTGGATCGCGGCCCCGGCGATGAAGACCGATCCCTCGAGCGCGTACTCGAGCGGACCGTCGCCGATCCGCCAGGCGACGGTCGTGAGCATCTTCGACGGACTCGGCTTCGGGGTGGTGCCGGTGTGCATCAGCATGAAACAGCCGGTGCCGTAGGTGTTCTTGGCCATGCCGTCGCGGGTGCAGAGCTGGCCGAAGAGGGCGGCCTGCTGGTCGCCGGCGATCCCGGCGATCGGCAGCGCCTCGCCGAAGAGCCCGGGGTCGGACTCCCCGAGGATCCCGCTCGAGGCCACCACCTCGGGCAGCATCTCCCGCGGCACGTCGAAGAGGGCGAGAAGCTCCTCGTCCCAGTCGCCGGTGTTGATGTTCCAGAGCAACGTCCGGCAGGCGTTGCTCGGATCGGTCGCGTGGACGCGGCCCCCGGTCAGCTTCCAGACGAGCCAGGTGTCGATCGTGCCGGCGGCGAGCTCGCCCCGGGCGGCGCGGTCGCGGGCGCCGGGAACGTGGTCGAGCAGCCACTTGAGCTTGCTGCCGGAGAAGTACGGGTCGAGCACGAGTCCCGTCCTGGCCCGGACGTCCTCCTCCCGGCCCTCGGCCCGCAGTCGCTCGGTCAGGTCGCTGGTCCGGCGATCCTGCCAGACGATCGCAGGGTGGATCGGCGCCCCGGTGGAGCGGTCCCAGACGACGATCGTCTCGCGCTGGTTCGTGATCCCGATCGCCGCGATCGAATCGACGCCGACTCCGGCGGCCTCGAGCGCGGCCGCGACGGTCTCGCGCTGCCTGCTCCAGATCTCCTCGGGGTCGTGCTCCACCCAGCCCGGCTTCGGGAAGTGCTGCGTGAATTCCGACTGGCCGACCCCGGCGATGGCGCCGCCGGCATCGAACACGATGGATCGACAGCTGCTGGTGCCTTCGTCGAGGGCGAGGACGTGGGTTCGCGGCATGGCGGGATCTCCTGGAGGCATCCTACGCCGATGCGGGCCCGGAGCCTTCCCGACGGATCAGTCCCGGAGTCGCTCGGCGAGCCGGGGAATCCGCCCGGCCTGCTCGGGCGTGAGGATCGCGAGCAGTCGCTGGATCAGCCGCTCCTCGAGCTCGGCGCGACGGAATGCCGCCCGATCCAGCTCCCTGGTGGCACCCGTGCCTCCATCGAGAGCGGCGAGATCTCGATCGCCGAGTCGTTCGACCAGCGCATCGACCTCCGCGACCTCGCGCTCGAAGTGATCGAGCAGGAGGGTCTGGATCACGCCGACCTGGTCCTCGGCGAGGTCCCGGAGTCGCAACACCTGCCGAGCGAGCGGAAGACCGACGGCTTCCCCGCCCCGCCGCACGCCCTGGTCGCGCATCGCGATCCTGAACTCGAGGGCGGCAAGCTCGTCGAGCTCCGCCGCCACGTCCTCGACGATCGGATCGACGACGCGACGAATCACGCGGTCGAGCTCGAATCGCTCTCGCACGACCTCGGCCAAGGAGGCGATGTGGCCCTGGATCGCGGCCATCGTCGCCGCGGCGTCCGCCTCGGTGCCCGCCATCAGGTCCTTCTGGATGGCCGCCATGGCCTCCTCCGCCCGGAGCGAGGAGGCGAGCTGCTTCGACTCGATGCCCTCGAGCGCCACCTGCAGCAGAGGCGTCTGCGCGACGAGCAGATCCATCGCCCGACGAAGCCGCTCCGGTTCGAGTTCGAGCTCGCAGAGCTCTCGATACGGGCTCGGAAGGGTCGGAGGCTGGATGACCAGTCCTCCCTCGGACCGTCCATCGGACAGGACGGCGTTCCGATCGAAGGATCGCTGGACCCGAACGGCTTCGAACCTCGAAGCCGACGCCTCGGTCCCGAGCGCGATCTCCATGGAGTCGATGAACTCGCCGTCGAGCGGAATCGCGGCCCGGAGGGCCTCTTCGATCAAGGCCCCACGGGTCCGCACCCCTTCGGGGTCGTTCCACGTCTCGATGGCCGATGCGTCCTCCAGAACCGGGGACGTCGTCCGCTTCCAGCGATCGAGATAGTCCTCGTGGAGGGCCTCGATCACCGGCCACGAGGATTCGTCGAGACCGACGATCGCCGAGAAGATCAGGAGATCGTCCCGCGTGATCGCCCCGCCCAACGCCGTGTTCTCCGCCGTGTCGGGCCCGGGATCGAACGTGAAGTCCCCCAGGACGAGATCCTCGAACTCGGTCACGGACTTCGAGATCAAGGACGACGCACCTGAAGGATCATCGATCCGTCGACGAAGCTCGGTCCGACGTTCCGGGTCGGGGACGAGCCCCAGCAGACGGTCCGCGGTGGCCCGAGCCAGCTTCGCTCGATCCTCCGAGAGTTCGAAGGGAGTTGGTCCGATCTCGTTCGCCTCCTCGATCACGAACGAGTACGGCGAGACGCGACGTCCCGCCTCGATCATTCGATCGGTGAGCCGATCATCCGCCCGGTACCACTCCTCGAGGATTCCATCGACGGCTCGATTCGCGTCCACGGCGTCACCGATCACCTCGCGAACCAGGTCGGCCACCGAGGGCACCCGGACGGGGCCGACGCTTTCGAGGCGGCTCCAGGGAAAGACCTCCACCGCCCAGCGTCGCTTGAGCTGGTGCGCACGGGCCGGGGGGATCCTCGAACGAATGCCCTTCCACGCGACGATCTCCCGATCCTGGATCTTCTCCCTCGCCGCACGCGTCGGCACGTATGCGGTCTGCATCACCGCGTCGACGGCGTCCATCACCCTCTCCATCTCGGCGGGATCCGCCATGCTTTCGGCGGTCAGGTCGCCCAGTCCCGCCTCGATCATCCCTGCGGTCATCCGTCGGATCATGCCGACGGACGCATCCGCGAAGTCTTCCGCGAGCCGGGGCATCGCGGACTCGTACGCCCTGAGGACGTCCTCGACCGCGAGGCGTTCCTCGAGGGTCGGATCCAGGTCCCAGAAGGCGTCATCGATGCCGAAAGAGGTCTCCCCACCCGTCATTCCCGCCGACCCGAGCTGCCGTTCACGATCCCGCACTCGCCGGAGCCGGCCGACCGCGTCCCGCTTCCCATCGCCGAGACCGGCGACGATCGAATCGAACAGGACATCGTCGAGGACGCCGACGCGATCCCGGACGTCCTCCCAGGACTCGAGCATCCGATCGACCGAGGCGAGATCGGGCATCCGGCCGGACGTGCCGCCCGAGAGCTCGTCCATGAGCGAGAGGAACGACTCGATCTCGTCGCCCCGGAGGCGCTCGAAGGACCCGAGGTACGTGTCGTGGGCCCGTTCGAGCGACACGCGGTCCTCCGCGTCGAGTGCCGTGTAGCGCGACAGGCGATCGACGAGATCCCGAAGCCCGATCGGTTCCGGCACCGTGCCCGCCGTGCCTTGCGCCGACGCGGGGGCCTCCCACGCGAGGAACGCCGCCAGCGCGACCAGCAGCGTGACGAGGAAACCCGGGCGGCGAATGGTCGTGGACATGGACATCCTCCTTCGCCGGTCGAACGACGCCGCGATCAGCTCGCGGGGCCGAGTCCGATGCCCCGCCGCCAGTGACTCATCTGGCCCGCGTGCATCATGATGTGGTTGCCCATCATGAAGTTCACCGCGGCCCCCACGGTCGGGAGCATCTCGGTGAACCGACCGCCGGCCGGGTTCTCGCGACCGAAGACGTCGGGGGCGGCCTCCGCGATCGCCCCGATGGTCGTCTCGTAGCGCTCCTGCAGGAACGGCAGCACCTCGTCCATCGTCGGGTAGAGCGAGGCGTCGGCCTTGCACTCCGCCCCCTGGGCCACCGCGTCCTCGTCGAACGAGCACGGCTTCACGAGATCCTCGCGACCGAGGAACTTCCCGAGCACCCGGTTCGGGTAGATCGCGAGGTGCCCGTAGAGGAACGCCGGGTGGTTCATCCCGTCGATCCCCGGGTCCGCCCACCGATCGGCCGGCACGTCCTTGGTCAGGCTCATCAGGTAGCCGAGGCTCATGCGGGCACCAGGGATGATGAGATCGGCGGGGGTCACGGTGGTGTCGGTGGACATGCTGGCTCCGATGCGTCGGTTCGAGAAGGTCGATGGTCGCCCTTCGGGGCGGTGCGGAGCCTCATCGTAGGCGACCGACCACCGGATCAACCCCCGAGGAGCCGACTGTGGACACCTCGTGCCCAGGCGACGTCGGTCCCGCCGACGACGAGCGTCCGGCCATCGGCGAACACCACCAGCTCCACCGGATCGTCGGTCGGCGACCGCTCGTTCTCCAGCACGCCCCGGACGACCCCTCCCACGGCCTCGAAGCGACCCATGGGCGCGAGGCGGGCGAGGATGCGATCGAGGTCGACGTCGTCGCCGTTCCCGCGGACCTGCACCGCGTTCCGGCCGCAGAGCATGGTCGCCCCGTCGTGGGACGCGTCGAGGTGTTCGAAGGAACGCCGCCCGCAGCACGGACAGTCGGGGTCGAAGGCGTCGCGAAGATCGAGCGCCCGGTGCTCGTTCCGCCAGAGGTCCACCTGGCGGAGCGTCCGATCGATGTCGTCGATCCGCCCGACGAGGAGCTTGATCGCCTCGGTCGCCAGGTGCGCCGCGACCGTCGCGGTGACGGTGCCGAGGACGCCGGCGGTGTCGCAGGTCGGCATCACGCCCGGCGCGGGCGGGGTCGGGAAGACGCACCGGAGGCAGGGCGTCGACTGGTCGGACGTCCAGCGGATCCGCCCCGACTGGACGGGCGATCGCGGCAGCACCGGCATCGTCGTGCCGCCCGTGCCCACCGCCCCTCCGTAGAGGTAGGGAAGACCGTGCTTCACCGCCACGTCGTTCAGGAGGTACCGCGTCTCGAAGTTGTCGAGGCCGTCGAGGAGGAGGTCGCAGCCCGTGGCAAGTTCCTCGACCGTGTCGGGCGCGATGTCCTCGACGAACGCCCGCAACCTCGTTCGCCCGTCCACCTGCCCGAGCCGGAGGCGGGCGGCCTCGGCCTTCGGCGTCCGGCGGCTCGCGTCACGTTCGGTGTAGAGCGTCTGCCGCTGCAGGTTGGAGGGCTCGACCACGTCGCGGTCGACCAGGACGAGCGTCCCGACGCCCGCGCGGCAGAGCAGGTCCGCCGCGACCGTCCCGAGCGCGCCGCAGCCGGCCACGAGCACCGTGGCCTCGGCGAGCGCCGCCTGGCCGTCGTCGCCGACCATCGGAAGGCGTCGCTGGCGATCGTGTCGATCCTCGAACGAACCGTCGGTCACGGCTTCGGCGGGTACCACGGGGCGACCACGTCGATCGCGGCCATGAGTTCGTCGGTCGCCGCCGGATCGAGGCTCTGCGCGGACTTCATCGCCGCGACCGAGATCCGGTGGAACGCGGCCAGCTGGCCGTGGTACCTCTCGACCGCGGCGGCATCGCCCATGTCCTTCGGGGCCTTCACCCGCTGGGTCATGAAGTACCAGGCGACCGCGTGCTGGAGCTTGCGACCGTGCTCCTCCTTGATCATCGCCCAGCGGGCGATCGTGTTCAGGTGCTCGGCGTCGGGGTTCTTCGCGAGTTCGACGATCTGGGCGGACGCCTTCCGCATCGTCTCGCCGTCGAGTCGCATCCGCTCGATCTCGGCGTGGTCGTCGTAGATGCCGCACGGCACCTCGCAGTGGGTCGTGGCGTTCGCCGCGACCGCGGCCCGGGCGGCCTCGATGACGCCGGACACGTCGTTGGAGGCGCGGGCGTCGAGGACGGCGACCGAGGACCAGGCCCCGAGTCCGGCGGCGAGAAGGGTGGCGGTGACGAGGGTGCGGTTCATCGGAATATCCTCACATGTTCGTTGGACTGGCTGGAGATCAGGAACCTTCGCATGCCCAGGGACCGCCATCAGAACGATCCGGGCGGGGCACCGACCCCGGAGCCTAGCCGGGACGAAGGCCCGCGTCCGTCCTGGGGCGAGAATGTCGGCGAACGACGCCGACGCGAGGCGGTCCGCCTCGTGCAGGCCAGGGTCGCGGAGGTCGTGGCGACCGTGACCGGCCGGGTGCCCGGGGCCGGGCTCCTCACCACCGCGGCCACCTGTGCCGAAGCGAGGCTCGACGACGAGCGGACCACCCACCGGTTCACCCGGATCGGCCTCGTGGTCGAGGAGGAGGCGATCGCCGCGGTTCGCACCACCCTGCTCCAGGCCGGTTGGCACGAGACCGTGCCTGGGACCGACTCGGGGATCATCTCGATCGCCCACGCCCAGGGCCGACGCCCCCACTTCGTCGTGCTCGACGGGGAACGGGATCGACTCGACGGACCTGGCGCCCCTCATCCGGCGAGCGACGAGGGGCGGGCGATCAGGACGCGGCGACTTCGCGCCACCCTCGTGCCGCCGAGCCTCGTCCTCGGCCTGCGAACGCGCGTGGATCTCGAGCCCGGGGTCGAGATCGAGACCCTCGAGGTCCAGGTCCGGAGCGTGGACCGCTGAGCCCGGGGCAAGACCCGATCGACCGTCAAAAGGAAAGCGGGCCGTCCCGGGCAGGGACGGCCCGCGATCGATCGACTTCGAACGGCCCGGTTCGCCTCAGCGACCGCGGCCGAAGTGGGCGAAGGCCCGGTTGGCCTCGGCCATGCGGTGCGTGTTCTCTCGAGTGGTGACCGCCTTGCCTTCGTTGCGGGATGCATCCCAGAGTTCTCGGGCCAGTCGCAGGTGGACGGGCTTGCCCTTTTCCTCGCGAACCGCGGTGAT
>JAYZBK010000198.1:0-8372 GCA_036339295.1 Planctomycetota bacterium | reverse complement strand
GCAGGTCGCCTCGGGGAACGCCGACGCCCACCGTCGCACCATCTCGGCCTCGCCCGGGCGGTCCGCATCGTCCGCGAGCACGATCGCCCCGGATGAGAGGCGATCGGCGAGTCGGGGAAGGGCGGGAAACCGGGCGATCGGACCGAGCCGCCCCGGAGGACCGTCGACGACGAGGACGTCCACGGCGTCGATCGACTCGAGGGCCGCGGCGGCGTACCACTTGAACGACATCCCGTCGAGCTCCTGCATCTCGAGCGGGGCGTGGACGACGGTCGCGTAGTCGGCGAGACCGTGACGAGCGAGGAGCTCGCGATTCGCGGAGACGTACTTGAGATCGTGTTCGAGGCTCGTCACCCGACCGACGCCGGGCGCGATGCCGAGTCGCTTCAGGGCGTACGCCGCGACGAGGGTGGTCACCCCGCTCGACGCCTCGACGACGTGGATCGACTCGCCGCCGGTCCGGCCGGCGACCTCGATGATCGCCTCCGTCTCGAGCATCAGGAAGTCGGGTGACGCGGCCCAGCCCCGGGTCGGGGGGAAGGGCATGGACGGCTGCAGCCAGGCGAGGAGGGAGGCGAGGGCCTCCGACTGTCGGAAGAGACGTTCCGCGTGGCTACGCTCCGCCTTGATCGCCTCGGCGAGCCGTTGGAGGACGCCCTGGAGGGCGGCGACATCGAGGGCCGGCCTGGGGCGAGCCAGGTCGGGCATCGACTCGGGCGTCGTCTCGATTGTGGTCTCTGAAGGGGGCTGGGCAGGGGTCTCGGAAGAGGTCTCGACGCCCGTCCTGGAGGGGACCTCGGAGCTGGTCTCGGTGTTGGGATCGCTGGTCATGCGGTGCTCCTGGCCGGTCGCCGGGACGGGTGGGGGCTCGACTCTCCGCGTTCCAAGGGTCATCGGACGAAGAACCGCCCGGCCCTTGGAGAAGGCCGGGCGGTCGTCGATGTTTCAGGAGATCCGGGCCGGGGGCCGTTCGACTCACTCGAAGCGGCCGTGATCCTTGATCGCGAAGTCGTTCATCGAGGCGAGTTCGGCGGCGGCGAGGCGGTCGACGTGCCGGAAACGCTCGATGACCGCCCCGGGCTCGTCCATCGCGAGCCGGCCCAGCACCTCGGCCTTGTTGGCGAGGATCCCCTCGAGGTCGCAGGTGGTGTTGCGGGCGTGTCCGGAGGGGTACATGACGAGGCCCGAGTCGAGCGTCCGCCCGTCGGTCGTCTCTATGACGACAGAGGTCGGGATGCCGTCGGGGTAGCGATCGTCGTACTCCCGGCCGCCGTGGGTGAACTCGATCCTGTCCATGAGGCCGCGGGTCTCGGGGCGGAAGATCGCCTTCTCGTCGTACTCGTAAGGCGTGAGGATCAGGGTCTTCCACATCGCGTCGTTGCCCTCGGCGATCGTGCCCGAGCCCTTCGAGGCGGCCTGGTCGATCGCCTTCTGGAGGAGCGTCGAGACGATGTACGCCATGGAGTGGTCGGCGCTCTGCCGGGTCTTCGGGTCGCGCTTGGCGGGGTCGCCGATGATCCCGAACGCGGGCTCGTAGGCGACGATCCGGATCGTCTTGATGAGATCGGGGTTCTCGAGGAGATCGGGGTTCGCCGACACGAGGTCGATCATGCCCTGCAGGGCGCCGGCGGACTGGTGCTCGTAGAGGCCGAGCTTGAAGTGCATGCCCATGACGGCGAAGTCGTCGCCGGAGTGGCTGAGCACGAGGTCGAACGGGGCGTCCCCGTCGGTCGGTTCGAACTGTCGCCAGATCGCCTCGGGGTTGCGGAAGATGTCGCGGGGGCCGAGGAAGCCCTTCATCGACCGCATCATCGCCAGCACCGCGACCTCGGTCGAGATCGCGGCCGAGGCGCCCTTGGAGTCGGAGAGCTGCTTGCCGGCCCGGATCGCCCGCCACGGGATGAAGTGGGCGACGGTCATGCCGATCGCGGACTCGATCTGGTCGGCGGTCGCGCCCATCATGGCGCCGTAGACCGCGGCCGAGGCGATCGCCCCGTGGACGACGTGGTCGATCTTGTAGCTCTTGAGGCTGAAGACCTCGGCGAGGCGGCCGCGGATCTCGTCGTGCAGGATCATGCCGCGCAGGGCGGCGGCCCCGTCCTTGCCCGAGAGCTGGGCGGCGGCGACCGGGACCGCGTAGAAGTCGTTGTGGCCGAACTCGCCCGCGGTGTGACCCAGCGCGGGGTTGTAGCCGAAGTTCGTGCCGTTCGAGTCCCACTCGCGGACCGCGGAGCAGTTCGCGGCGATCGCCTTCTCGGGGCAGACCGCGGCGGTCGAGCCGAAGACGGTCACGCCACCGGCCTTCGGATACTCCGCCGCCTCCTCGCGGAGGACGAGAGGGGCGGTGGTGCCGAGGGCGATCGCGGAGAGGCCGCACACCGCGGCGTCGGCGAAGAACTGCCGCGTCTTGTCCTTGACCGCCTCCGAGGGCTCGCCGAAGTCGCCGTTCATGAACCCGATCGCGAACTCGGCGATCCCGAGGGCCTGGTTGGTGTCCCGGGCGAGCACGGTGGCGGTGGCGGGATCGGCGGTGACGGTCATGGTCGAGGGCTCCAGTGGACGGTGATTCGGAGGGGCCGTGCATCGTACCGCACCCGCTCGATCCGCCCGTGGTCCCGGTTTCCGGCCCGGGGGTCCCGGCACGACCGGCCGATCGATGCGACAATGCCGGGAACCCGGGTGCGGGGTCGGTCGCGGGACGCGACCGGGCGTCGCACCCACCGGCCCGGGATCCCAGCGTGAGCGCCTCCTCGAGTCCCCAGCCCGCGAATGCCACCGAGACGGCCGCCCGCCGTCGCCGGGAGCTGCTGCGCGAGTGGCCGCTCGTCCTTTCCTACGGATCGCTGATCGTCACGCTGACCTTCGGGGCGGGATGGTTCGCGGATCCGATCGCGCCCAACGCCGTCTGGCCGCTCTTCGGCTGGCTCTTCGTCGTGATCCTGCTCGCCGCCTTCGCGGTGGTCCACCACGCGGAATGCCTCGCCATCAAGCTCGGCGAGCCCTTCGGAACGCTCATCCTCACGCTGTCGGTGATCGGGCTCGAGGTGCTCATGATCTCGACGATCATGCTGACCAAGGGCGAGAACCCGGAGATGGCCCGGGACACCATGCTCGGCGTCCTGATGATCGTGCTGAACCTGCTGCTCGGCATCGCGGTCGTCGTCGGCGCGATGAAGCACCGCCTGCAGTCGTTCAACATGAAGAGCAGCGAGACCTACATCGCCGGGCTCGTCGTGCTCTGCGGCCTCGCGCTGATGCTCTCGCGTTACGTCGCCGACGACAAGATGATGGTGTTCGAGATCTTCCTCGTCGCGGTCTTCATCGCCGTCTACGGGTTCTTCCTCCGCATCCAGACGGTCGAGCATCGGGGCTTCTTCGAGTACACCCGGGCCGACGGCACCGAGGAGGAGCACGGCCACGCCGACTCCCCGTTCGGCGTGACGTATCACGCCGTGCTGATGGTGCTCACGCTGCTGCCGCTCGTGCTCCTCGCGAAGTCGCTCTCGCTCGTGCTCGACGTCGGCCTGCCCTCGATCGGGATGCCCGATGCGGCGGCCGGCCTCGTGGTCGCGACCCTGATCCTCGCCCCCGAGGGACTGGCGGCGGTCTCGGCGGCCCGGCACGACAACCTCCAGCGGGCGGTCAACATCTGCCTGGGCTCGGCCCTGGCGACGATCGGGCTCACGGTGCCGGTCGTCCTGATGATCTCGTGGTTCGCCGGGCAGCAGATCACGCTCGGTCTCGACCCGCCGGAGTTCATGCTGCTCTCGGTCACCCTGCTGCTGATGATCATCAACCTCAACCGAGGCGAATCGAACATCATGAAGGGCGTCCTGCACCTCGCCCTCTTCTCGGGCTACGTGGTCTTCGTCTTCATCTGACCGTATCGATCGAGCGGACACTTCACGAAGAAGGTCGATCCGGACGGCCCCGTCTCCTCGGGGATGTCGAAGCCCAGGCTTCGGTACAGGCCCCGCGCGGCCCGGTTGTCGGCATTCACCTCGAGGGTCAGGCGGCCGCAGCCGAGCGCGCGGGCGTGATCGGCGCAGGCGTCCATCAGTCGCCGGCCGAGTCCCTCGCCCCGGGCGGACTCGACGAGGTACAGGTCGTGGATGTTGCAGGCCTCGCGGCCCCAGAAGCTCGAAAGCGTCCGCTGGGCCATCAGCATGCCCACGATCTCGGTGTCCCGGACGGCGAGCAGGACGAAGGCGGCGCGACGTCGCAGCTGGGTCGCGAGGCCCAGGCCGTCGCTCCAGGAGAGGGCCTCGTCGTCCTCCGCCTTGAACGCGGCGGTGAGGGCCGTGATGGCCGCCATGTCGACGTCGTCACCGAGATCGGCCAGACGGATGGTCGCTTCGCTCACGAGGCCTGCTCCGGGGTGGCTGCTCCCCGGTGACGGGAGGTACCGCATTCGGGGCACCGATCGGCGTCGGTCGACGTGCAGTCGTAGCCGCACGCGATGCAGACCGGCACCAGGTCCCCGGCGCTCGAGGACTCGATGCCCATGCGGACCTGCCCCCGGATCCGGGTGATGATCCAGACGTGGCTGAGGTAGGTGAACCCGAGGGTCATCACCACGACCGCCGCGGCTCCGATCGGACCGGCGAGCCGCTGCGAGGTGTCGTTGAGATGGAGGATGAAGAGGAGGACCACCGTCACGAAGAGGCCGAGGAGGAAGTTCCGCGACCAGAGCCGGACCACGCCCGGGGCCCCGGTCGAGTCCAGCAGCCGGGACCGCTCGTCCGGGGAGAGCGACTGGAGCTCCGGAAGGCCTGCGATGGTCCAGGGGATCCGCATGGGGTGTTCCGGGGCGTCGGTTCGATCCTCAGCCGAGCAGGCGCTCGAGCAGTTCGACCACGCCCTTGCCCTCGGTCGCGACGGTCTCGTGGATCGGTCGACCCTCGGCGATGTCCATGAGTTCGCGGACGAGCTGGTGCTCGCCGGCGTGATCGGCCTTGTTGACCACGAACAGGTCGGCGATCTCGAGGATGCCGGCCTTGTCCATCTGGACGGAGTCGCCCATTCCCGGCACGACCACGACCGCGGTGGTGTCGACGTGTTCACGGATCGCGACGTCGTTCTGGCCGGCCCCGACGGTCTCGATGAGCAGCGTGTCCCAGCCGGCGCCCCCGACGAGCTCGATGATGTCCGGGAGGGAGGCGTAGTCCTCCCCGACGATCGCGAGGCTTCGATAGAAGACCTTGTCGTCGACCGCGTTGAAGTCGACGCGGAGACGATCCCCGAGGAGGGCACCGCTCGTGATGGGGCTCATCGGATCGAACGCCACGACCGCGACCTTCTCGCCGCGTCGGACCGCCTCGTTCGCCATCGCGGCCACGAGGGTGCTCTTGCCCGCACCCGGGGCGCCGGTGAGACCCACGACCCGCTTCGGGCGGGCCCGCGGGGCGTCGGCGGGGGGTGATCCGGCATGGGCGAGGCTCAACACGCGAGCGAGCCTGGCGCTGCCGTCCGGGTAGTCGACCGATTCGTAGGGCGTCACCGAGCGGCGCACGCTCTCGACGATCTCGTCCATCCCGGTGCCGGTGTGGAAGATCTCCTTCACGCCACCCTCGAGCAGCGTCTCCACGTCCTCCTGGGGGATGATCCCGCCGACGTTCACGGTGATGTCCGGCCGGCCGACCGCCTCGAGTTCCTCGAGGAGCTTCGGCACCAGCACGAGGTGGGAGTTGCTCATCATCGAGCAGGCGATGCAGTCGACGTCCTCGTCCCGGGCCCCGATCGCGAGGCTCCGGGGGGTCTGCCAGAGACCGGAGTAGATCACGTGGATGCCGCTGTCCCGGAGGAGGCGGGCGATGAGCTTGACGCCCCGATCATGGCCGTCGAGGCCCATCTTCCCGAGGAGCACTCGGGGGCGGTGCGGGAGATCGCCACAGCGGTCGGTCTTCTCGAGGGCGGTCGTCGGTTCGGTCGTCGCGCGCATGGAGGGCTGGCTCCGGGGGATTTCGAGCCGCCCATGATACCGGGCGCCCCGTCGGCGATCGACCGCCCGGAGGGTACGGAAAATCCCGCTCTCAGCCCGTCCGTTCGTCCTCTTCCGCCTCGCCGCCATCGGCCTCGCCGCCCTCCGAGGCGTCGGGGGACTCGTCGTCGGTGTCCCCGGAGTCCTGCTTGACCGGCTTCGCGTCCTCGGTCCATTCGTCCGGATGGAACTTGTGGGCGAGGGCCCCCACGAGCAGGTGCGTGTCCTGGTGCTCGTAGTCGTCGAGCATGATGGGGTCCTCGACCCCCTCGATCTTCACTCGGGCGATCGACTTCCGCATCCAGAGGGCCATGTCGATGTCCACGATCCGGTCGCCTTCGTAGGTCCCGTCCGGCGTCACCAGCGAGCCATCGTCCTCGAGGGTCCACGAGAGTCCCCGGCGGGACGCGAGTCTCCAGAAGAACCATGGGGCGCCGAGCACGCCGCAACCGATCATGTAGACGTAGAGATTCACCCAGGCGTCGTAGGACGCGGGGGGCTGCGGGGGCTCGTTGTCGAACTCCTCGAGGAGGGTCGCGTTGATCTCCTTGTTCCGGACGATGTCGATCTCGGTGAGGCGACTGGGGACCGGCGTCCCGGCTGCCCGGAACTGCTCCCGGAGGTCGTCGAGGCGGGTGCGGTCCTCCTCGGAGAGGGCGCTCCGAGGGGCTTCCTGCAGTCGCCAGAAGTCGTCGCGGTCCTTGAGAACCTGCTGTTCGGTGGTGAGGGCCTCGAACTCGGCGACCGCGATCACCTTGTTCGGAATCGACACCCAGTAGTCGTACGCCCCCCAGAGTCCCAGGCCGGCGCACAGGACGAAGTACAGGAGGTTCCAGAGGATGAAACTGCGCTTAAGGGTGGTCTGGATGGCCATGTCGTGTCCTCGGGCCCAAGTGTACCGGGTGGCAGGGGTGCCTCGGCGTACATCATCTATCGGCCGGAGACCTCCGAGCCCACATCGAAGATCCTGAATCCGGCGGCCCGGGGCCTCCACTTCTCCACGAGGGCGAGATGGGAGGGGGCCTCGAGGTACCGCTGGAGATCGTCGGTGCCGTCGAGGCCGACGCAGAGCCCGACCTCGTAGTCGCCGTCCACGGCGGCCCGACCGGTGTCGACGGGGGTGCCGACCCAGAGCGTCCGGACGACTGGGATCTCCGCCAGCATCCGCCGGCAATCGGCTTCGCACTCCGCCGCATCGGCGGGGTCGGCGAGGGAGATCAGGACGACGTGGTTGAGGGGCGCCACGTGGGCGGAGGCATCGTTGGGGACGACGCTCGGGCCACCATGGCAGGCCGCGAGCGAGAGCACGGCCAGGAGGAGCGGGATCGCGGGACTGGTTGGTCGCATGGGGGGTCTCGTCGGGGGTCAGTGGGGGCGACGCTCGCCGGCCCGCACGGGGAAGGGGAGCCGGTTCGCCGCCGGGGGGGTGGGACAGGTCGCGTAGGGCGTGAAGGAGCACGGTGGATTGACCGAGCGATTGAAGTCGACCACCGTCGAGCCGTCGGGGGCAGGCCGCCCGACCTTGAGGAATCGACCGCCGCCGTAGGTGCCGCCCTCGCCGGGGTCCCGGTTGGTCTCGTCGCCGAAGACGACGAAGAGATCCTCGCCCGCGGGCTCGGCGAGCAGTTCGACCTCTCGTCCGTCGATCTCCAGGTGGAGGGTGCCGGCGACGGGATGGTCCTCGACGTGCTCGGTGATGAGGGTGACCGGGACGGTGGTTCCGCTCGCCGCAGGTTCGAAGCGGGCGACGACCCGAAGCGCCGGATCGAATCCGAATCTCGGCACGCCCTCGAAGCGTTGCAGCGTCGGGGCCTCCCGATCCCGGATCCGCAGGGCGGCGCGGCCCTGGCGATGGATGTGGGTGACATGGAGGCGGCCGAGCCGGAGCACCGAGGCGTCGCCGGCACGATCGTCCGCGAGGTTCACGGTGAGGCCGGGCGCGATCGCATGCCCGTCGAGGGTCGCCTCGACACCCCGGCACGGGGCCGCGGTGACTCCGCCCTGCGGCCCGTGGTCGAAGACGGCCGCCGGTGCGGCCTCCGCCCCGGCGAGGACGAGCTCATGGTCGGTGGGCGTGCCGCGGGCGGCCAGCACCGTCTCGCCGGGAGGAAGCCAGTGCAGGGCGACAAGGGCGAGCCAGCCCTCGGGATCTCGGAGCGAGCGGTCTCGGGCCGCGATCCAGCGGAGGTGGTCTTCGGGGGGCGTCTGATCCGTCATGGCTCGATGGTAGCGGAGCCGTGGTCCCCGTCACGGTTCCGGTGGGTTCACGAGAGCGAGGACGGCTGGTCGCCGGTCCCGCCCAGGATCGCCGTTGAGGTGGGTTCACGAGAGCGAGGACGGCTGGGCGCAGCCCCCGTCCGAGCGATCAAGAAAGCGCCCCCGTCGCGATGGT
>JAYZBK010000197.1:0-2607 GCA_036339295.1 Planctomycetota bacterium | reverse complement strand
TTTCTCGCCACGCGGGCGATCATCTCCTGGATGACGACCGTCTTGCCGACGCCCGCACCGCCGAAGAGGCCGATCTTGCCACCACGCACGAAGGGGCACAGGAGGTCGACGACCTTGATGCCGGTCTCGAGGATCTCGGTCTTCGGGTTCAGGTCCACGAACTCGGGCGGTTCCTTGTGGATCGGGCTGGTCTTCTCGGCGCCCACCGGGCCGCGTTCGTCGACGGGCTCGCCGAGCAGGTTGAACACGCGTCCGAGGACCTTCTCGCCCACCGGCACGGCCACCGGGCCGCCGGTGTCGACGCAGTCCTGGCCACGTCGCATGCCGTCGGTCGAACCGAGCGCGACGCAGCGGACGACACCGCCGCCGAGGTGCTTCGCAACCTCGCCGACGAGACGGATCTTCTGGCCACCCTGCTCCAACTCGATGTCGATCGCGTTGTAGATCTCGGGGAGATCGGATTCGGGGAACTGGGCGTCGAAGGTCGAGCCGATGACCTGGAGGACGGTGCCGGTCGAAGCCATGGTTGGCGATGCTCCTCGATAGGGGCGGGAGTGATGACGGACCTCGCGTCGAGGTGCCGCCTCGCAGCTCGAGTGCCCATTGGCCACGTCGATTGCGGGATGCAAAGAATACCGGGCCTGCCGCCCGCTCTCAACCGGGGAACGGCTCCGGCGGCCCAGAAGGCGACGCGGCGAGGCGGATGCCTCCCGGGGGTGCGGGACCCGGGCCCTTGCCGGGTCGTGCCGGGCTCAGCCCTTGATGTCGATGGAGCCGCCGAGAGCCACGCCGGTGGCGGCCTCGAGGCGGTCGGCGTGCCGGTTGTACAACTGGAACGGGCCGCTGGATTCCGGGCGGGGCGTGGGGATCCCGGGCCCGGTCGTGGACCCGGTCGCGGGAGGCGCGGGGTCGCCGTCGAAGCCGATGCCACGGTTGATGTCGCTTCGAACCGTGCCCCCGACCAGTCGATCGAGGCCGCCGCTTCGCGTCGCGAGATCGACCCGGTCGGCCGCCACGGGTCGGACCGCCGTCGGCGATCCGGCTTCCGGCGTCGGCGCGGAGGCGGCCACGCGGGGCGAGCCCGTCGGTCGCATGCCGTAGGCCGAGGCGGCGTGGAAGGGGATGGGTCCGGTGGCATCCATGCGAGGGGGAGTATACGGAACGCGACGGCCTCCATTCAGGTCCGTCGGGGTTATGCGGAAGATCGGTCCTCGCGGCGTTTCAGGCGATCGCGAGCGGCGACACCGTCGGGAGGTCGATCCGCAGCAGCGAGACCGACGAACCCGGATCGCATTCGATCACCGGATCCGGACAGCTGGCGGGAACGAGCACGGTGTCGCCGGGGTGGAGTCGGGCCCGTCGGCCTGCCGCATCGACCACGCTGCCGGGGCCATCGACGCCCACCAGCACCACGGGTTCCTGCGCCGGTCGGATCTCCAGCGGGCGATCCGAGAGGACCACTCGATCGATCGTGAAGTCGTCGGTCGTGCACGTTCGTCCGATTCGCACACCGTCGGTCGCGACGTCGACCACCTCGGCATCGCGAATCACGCCGGGGCGTCCGTCGTCCTGCATCCGCCCGAACCGCATGCAGGCCATCGCCTGTTCGAGGTGGAGCGGTCGATTCGGGTCGTGCCGATCCCAGTCCCACACCCGGAAGGTGGTGTCGCTCGGGGTCTGTGCCTCCGCGACCACGACGCCCGTGCCGAGCGCGTGGCAGATGCCGCTGGGGAGCCGGATGCAGTCGCCGGGGCGGACCTCGATCCGGACGAGGCACTCGAGCAGCCTCCCGCCTTCGAGCGCGGCCCGGAACTCGTCCGGCGACACGTCGGGTCGGATCCCCCGATAGACGGCCGCGCCTTCGCGAGCCTCCAGCACGTACCACGCCTCGTTCTTCACGAAGCACTCTGGATGCGTGGCCGCGTAGGCGGGATCGGGATGGACCTGGACGGAGAGATCCTCCTCGGCGTCCAGGAGCTTGACGAGCAGCGGGAAGCCACCGGTGGAGGCGACGGAACGCCGGCCGAGAAGGGATTCCTTCGCGTCCGTGCGGATCGTGGAGAGCCGTGTTCCGGCGAGGGGCCCTTCGGCGACGACGGAGTCGCCGTCGGGGATGCTCGGCGGAAGGTCGGCGAGGTCCCACGACTCGCCGATCGAGGCGTCGTGGGGCATGTCGCGGCCCCATTTCCGAAGCCGTTCTCCTCCCCACGCACGGGCCTTGAGGAGTGGATCGAAGCGGAGCGGTGGGAGGGGCGCGTCGTGCATGGGGGGGATGGTCACATCCGCATGCCGGTGATCTTCGTCTCGAAGGTCAGTCGGCCTTCGACGAACCCCTGGCATCGAGAGACGAATCGTCTCTTGTTCTTGGAGAGGAGGTCGGCGATCAGGACGAGGCGATCGCCCGGTGCGACCTGCCCGCGGAACGCGGTCTCGTCGCAGCGGGTGAAGCCGAGGAAGGGGGAGGCCTCGCGCGTGCCGTCGTCCTCGTCCGCCATCAGCACGATGAAGCTCGACAGTTGGGCCGCGGCCTCGATCATCAGCACGCCGGGGAGCAGAGGGCGGCCCGGGATGTGCCCGGCCACCCAGAACTCGTCCTCGTGGACGTTC
>JAYZBK010000196.1:0-4395 GCA_036339295.1 Planctomycetota bacterium | reverse complement strand
CGTCGAGGTTGAGGATGACGTTGCAGATCACGATCGACGCGGCGACCCGGGCCGGGTCGAGAACGTCGGGCGCCTCGACGCGGGCGGATCGCACGAGATCGAGGGCGGCCTCGGGGCGGGCCTGGAATCGCTCGGCCTCGTCGGTCCAGAGTGCGACGAGGACATCGAGCTCCCGAGCGGTCGGCGGCCGGCCGAGGGCGACCTGGAACGACCTCGTGACGGACGCCGCCGGATCGGGACCGCCTTCGAGGAGTCCTCGCATCGCCAGGCCACCGGCCGCCTCGACGAAGGAGGCCTCGTTGAGAAGCACGAGGGCCTGGAGCGGGGTGTGGGTCCGGACGCGTCGCACGTTGCAGGTCTCCCGGCTGCCCACGTCGAGCGTGGTCATCGCGGGGTGCGGCGCCGTGCGACGCCAGAAGGTGTAGAGGCCGCGGCGGTACCGGTCCTCGTCCTCTGCGGTGGTCCAACGGTCGCCGCTGTAGACGACCTGCCAGACGCCGTCGGGCTGGGGAGGAAAGACCGGAGGGCCGTACATCCGGTCCGACAGCCTCCCGGAAACCGCGAGCGCCGCATCGCGCAACGCCTCGGCCTCGAGTCGGAACCGGGGGCCGCGAGCGAGTCGTTCGTTGCGAGGATCGGCGTTCCACGCCTCCTCCGATGCCGCGGAGGACTGCCGGTACGTCGCACTCGTCGCGATCTCCCGACACAACGCCTTGTGGCTCCAGCCGAGCTCGACGAACCGCTCGGCGAGATGATCCAGCACGGCCTGGTGCCGCGGCGGGACGCCCTGGGTGCCGAAGTCCTCCTGGGTCTCGACCAGCCCGAGCCCGAACAGGCGCTCCCAGACGCGATTCACGTGCACCCGGGCGGTGAGCGGATTGTCCGCGCTGGCGATCCAGCGGGCGAGACCGAGCCGATTCGCGGGGGCGTCCTCGTCGGGTTCGTGCAGGAACGCCGGAACGGAGGCGGCGACCTGCTGGCCCGGACTGCGCCAGTCGCCTCGTAGAAGGACGTGCGTCGTCCGAAGTTCGGACCCGGCCTGTTCCTGGAGGACCGGGACCGGGATCGCCCGGGCGTCGACCTCGGCGAGCGCCGCATCGACCCGGGCGAACTCGTCCCGCCAGTCGGCCCCGGCTCGCCGCCCCTCGGGCCAGATCTCGCCACGCCAGTGACGAAGAAGTCGCGTGCGATCCTCGCTCGATCGCTCGGGCCCGGCGGTGACGGAAGCGAGCAGCGCGGGTGGAAGCCCGCGTCCTCCGATCTCCTCCTGCACGGCGATCCAGGCGTCGGCATCGCGGAGCCACGCCGGCGCCTCGGCATCCGATCGAACCACGCTCACCGCACCCCAGTGCGCGACACCGCCGTCACCATCGCCGAGCATGGAGCACGCCACGCCGGTCACGACCGACCCCGGCCCGAGGCCGACCTCCGCGGCGGAGAACTCGAGCGGCACCCACGTGCCCGTCGCGGGCAGGTCGCCGACGCGACGAAGACTTCCCGTGCCGTCCACGCCCCACGCGTACCGGTTGCGGCCGAAGTAGGCCCGGTGCTCCCACGAGCCCGGGCGGCCGTGCAGCTGGATCATGACCGAGTCGGGGGGATTGGCCGGGTCCAGGCGAACCCAGGCCTCGAAGCGGTCGCCTTCCCGGATCTCGATCGCGGTCGAGGGCGCCCCCTCGACGAAGTAGTGCTGCGCGAACGCGTCGGCACCGACCTCGAGCCGTCGCGCCCGCGACCAGCCCGGCGGCGGCTCCACCGAGGCGTCCCATCGGAACGCGCCGCCCGGAGCATCACCCTCGGCGATCGCCCCCGGCGGCAGGACGTCGGGGAGGACCGGCAGCCGACCGGCGGGAAGGGTCGCCGCGTCCGCCTCGAGGCCCTCGAGCACCTGGTCCCGCCGGACCTCGATCCGGCGACGATCGTCGACGAGCTCCGTCCTCGCCTTCCGGTCCTCGGCCGCCAGCCACTGGAGGAGGGGACGCTCGTCGTTGCGGTCCGCGTCCCGGGTGGTGTTGAAGAACGCCATCAGGCCGTAGAACTCGTCGGTCGGGAGGGGGTCGTACTTGTGATCGTGGCACGCGGCGCACTCGGCCGTGACCCCCATGAAGGTGGTCATCGTGGTGTTCACGCGATCGACCACGGCCGCCACCCGGAACTCCTCGTCCCGAGTCCCTCCCTCGTCGTTGGTCATGGTGTTCCGGTGGAACGCCGTCGCGAGGACGTCGTCGGGCGATGCGCCGGGGACGAGATCGCCGGCGAGCTGGAGTTCGGTGAACCGGTCGTACGGGACGTCGTCGTTGAATGCGCGGATCACCCAGTCCCGCCACGGCCACATCGTGCGTCGCCGATCGGCCTCGTATCCCTTCGTGTCCGCGTAACGGGCGGCATCGAGCCAGATCCGCGCCCATCGCTCCCCGAACGCGGGCCGATCCAGCAGCCGGTCCACGAACTGCTCGTACGCCGCGTCCTCGCCGACGGCCTCGGCCTCGCGGACCGCGGCGTCGATCTCCTCGGGCGTGGGCGGCAGGCCCACGAGGTCGATCGCGACCCGACGCAGCAGGACGGGCAGGGGGGCGGGCGGCGACGGCTCGAGTCCCGCCGACGCATGGAAGGCGGCGACGTGCCGGTCGAGGTCCCGGATCGCCCAGTCGCCCCCGGTCTCGGGGAGGTCCGGGGAGGCGGAGGGATGCACCCAGGCCCAGTGCCGCTCGTACTCGGCGCCCGCCTCGATCCAGCGCCGGAGCACGTCGACCTCGCGTTCGCTCAACGGCGCCCCGGAACCGGGTGGCGGCATCACGAGTTCGGGATCGTCGCTGGTCACCCGGTCGAGAAGCAGGCTGCTCGACGAGTCGCCGGGATGGATCACCCGACCCGATCGGCGTTCCCGGATCGCATCGTCCCGGTCGTCGAGTCGCAGGTCGGCGATTCGCGCCGCGGCGTCGGGGCCGTGACAGGCGAGGCAGCGGGCGAGGATCGGCCGGACATCGTGGTTGAACGAGAGGCCGGCCTCGTCCGTCGCCGTCGCCGGGACGAGGGGGGAACCGAGACCGAACGGCCCGACGAGGAGGGCCGCGGCGAGGACGGCTGGGCCGATCGCAGGAGCCAGTCTTCGATTTCGGCCGTTCGAGGTCATCGATCCGAGTCTATCCTCCGTCGATCCCCATTCGAACCGCTTCCTCCCGCGAGTCCCGACCTTGACCTCCGACCCCATCGACCCCGCCCGGACCACGACCGTCGACGTCGCGATCGTCGGGGCGGGACCGATCGGCCTGGAGACCGCGGCCGCGGTGCGGAGGACGGGCCGCACGGTCCTGAACCTCGACCGTGGACCGATCGGCTCCCAGGTCGTGGACTTCCCTCCGACCGTCCGCTGGTTCAGCGGCCCCGAACGCATCGCGATCGCGGGCGTTCCGCTCGAGACCGTCGCCCAGGAGAAGGCCACCCGCGAGGAGTACCTCGCCTACCTGAGGACGGTGGTGGGACTCCTGGACCTGAAGGTCCGGACGTTCGAGACGGTCGAGGCGATCGACGGGGAACAGGGACGCTTCACGCTCCGCACCCTCACGCGAGCGGGACGCCCGCGGACGGTCGAGGCCGCGGCGGTCGTGCTCGCCATCGGCGGCACCGCCCGCCATCGACGGCTCGAAGTCCCCGGCGAGGACCTCCCGCACGTCCATCGCGAGGTCGGCGAGCCGCACTGGGCCCACGGGCGACGGGTCGTGGTGGTGGGCGGCAAGAACTCGGCCGCCGACTCGGCCCTCCGGCTCTGGCGGGCCGGCGCCGCGGTCACGATGGCCTATCGCGGCCCGGCGGTCCATCCACGCATCAAGTACTGGATCCGGCCCGAGCTCGAGGCCTGCATCCGGAGCGGACTCATCCAGGCGCGATTCGGAGTCGAGCCGACGGAGATCACGCGGGACGGCATCGCGCTCCGGCACGTCGAATCGGGCGAGTCCTCCTTCGAACCCGCCGACGACATCCTGCTCCAGATCGGATACGAGGCCGACGGCTCGATGTTCCAGGCGCTGGGCTGCCGGCTCGAAGGCGAGCAGGCGGCCGTCGCCCACGACCCCGAGACGATGGAGACGTCGATCCCGGGCGTGTACGTCGCCGGCACCGCGGTGGCGGGGACGCAGGGCAGCTTCCAGGTCTACATCGAGAACTCGCACGTCCACGCGGCTCGAATCGCCGCGGCCCTCTCGGGCTCGGCGCCACCGCCGACGCCGGAGCTTCCGGAACTTCCCGAGGCGTGAGGGCCGAGGCGTGAGGGCCGAGGCGTGAGGGCCGGGCCGCGAGAGCGAGACGAGAGGGCGTCCGGCCCCCGAGTCAGCGTTCGCCCCGGGCCTGGCGCAGCTTCCGGCCGAGCTTGCGAAGCCTTCGCCGCCGACGCCAGCT
>JAYZBK010000195.1:0-6667 GCA_036339295.1 Planctomycetota bacterium | reverse complement strand
CGTTCGAACGAAAAGGGGCCCCGATCGTCGTCGACGACCGGGGCCCTTTCCCTTCCTGGGGGCCTGCAAGGCGACTTCCTGCCCCTTGCAGGCGATATCCCTGCAGATCGCCGTGAGATTCCTTGAACGCGGAATGGCCTTCCTCGATACTCGGACCGGAGCGTCGATGCCTCGTCGCATCGTTCATTCATCGGGATGAGAGCCCGAACAAAGAGAGAGACCATCACATGCCACGCCCCCTCGTCGTTTCCTCCATCGTCGTCGCCGGAGCCATGGGAATCCTGCCGATCGAGCAGTCGCAGGCGGACTCCACGAACTTCAACACCACGCTGACCGCCCTGAGCGGCAGCGCGTTCCAGCTGGATTCGAACTTCAGCATCCTCTACGACCTCGATGTCGCGTATCTCGACACCAACCTCGACAACGTCCCCGATTCCGAGATGTTCTTCGGCGGAGGGCTCTTCCTCGGCGACTACCTCGACCCCGAGCACTACGTGCTCGACTTCGCGCTCCCCGCGACGGGCACCGAGCTCCGTCCCTACTTCATGGGAAGTGAACTGACCGCCGCCGACACCGTCGACTGGCGGCTGTCCTACGCCACGACCCCGGGCGACGCCTCCACGATCTACAGCACGATCCTCTCGGGCACCGCCGACTACCTGGGCGGCGGGCTGCAACTGAACATCACCGACGGCCTCGAATGGCCCGTCAACGGCTGGACCATTCCGGGCACCCCGGTCCCGCTCGGCACGCACTTCGCCGTCAAGGTGGCCGACTTCGACAGCCTGTACTTCGACTACGCGGGCACCCTCGCGGCGAACGTCGTTCCCGGTGCGGGAGCGATCGGCGTGCTCGGCTTCCTCGGGCTCGCCTCGGGCCGAAGACGACGCTGATCGACGTCGAACCCGGTTCCACGCGCGAACATGATGGAACGGCCCCCGCTCGATGCTCGAGCGCGGGCCGTTCCTGCATTCCCCCTACGATGAGGCCATGCCCGGCCACCGATCCGCCCTTGCGGTCACCATCCTGCTTGCGCCCCTGTCGTCGATCCCCGCCCCCGCGACCACGACCATGAACGATCCGCACGACCAGGAGGCGATCGAATCGCCGGCGCCGATACTGCCGGTCCCGTCGCCGCGCCAGCTCGCTTGGCACGAGCGCGGGATGTACGCCTTCGTCCACTTCAACATGAACACGTTCACCGACATGGAATGGGGTCACGGCGACGAGTCGCCGGCGACCTTCCATCCCACGGCGATGGACACCGACCAGTGGTGCCGGGTGTTCCGGGACGCGGGGATGACCGGCGTCATCATCACCGCGAAGCATCACGACGGCTTCTGTCTCTGGCCGAGCGAGCACACCGACCACGACGTCGAGTCGACCCGGTGGCGTGACGGCGAGGGCGACGTCCTGAAGGATCTCTCCGAGAGCTGTCGAAGGTTCGGGCTCGACTTCGGGGTCTACCTCTCGCCCTGGGACCGGAACCATCCGCTCTACGGAAGCGGCGACGCCTACAACCGATTCTTCGCGGACCAGCTCCGAGAGGTGCTGACGAACTACGGTCCGGTCTTCGAGGTCTGGTTCGACGGCGCCAACGGCGAGGGGCCGAACGGCAGGCGACAGGTCTACGACTTCGATCTCTTCCGCGACGTCGTGCGGGAACTCCAGCCCGACGCCTGCATCTTCAGCGACGCGGGCCCCGACGTGCGATGGATCGGCAACGAACGGGGCATCGTCGGCGAGACCAACTGGAACATGATGAGGCGGGACGAGTTCCATCCCGGGATCACGGGGCGGAACCGGGAGCTCAACGAAGGCCAGATCGACGGCACGCACTGGCTCCCCGGCGAGGCCGACGTCTCGATCCGCCCGGGCTGGTACTACCACCAGTCCGAGGACGACCGCGTCAAGGACCTCGATCAGCTCCTCGAGATCTGGTACGGATCGATCGGACGAGGCGCGAACCTCCTCTTGAACTTCCCGGTCGACCGGCGAGGCCTGGTGCACGAGCACGACGCGGCCGCGGTGGCCGGACTCAGGTCGGCGATCGACGCGATCCTCGCCGAGGATCTCGCCGCGGGACGGAAGGCGACGAGCGAGCAGACGCGGGGGGGCGACGACGGTCCGTTCGCCGCGTCGAACGTCACCGACGGCGATCCCGCCACCTTCTGGGCGGCCCGGGACGAGATGACGTCCGGCACGATCGAGATCGCCCTCGGACGACCGAGCCCGGTCGATCACGTCGAGATCGGGGAGCACCTTCCCCTCGGCCAGCGAATCAAGCGATTCAGCGTGCAGTGCCGCACCGTCGACGGGTGGACGACGGTCGCCCAGGGCACGACGGTGGGCGGAAGACGGATCGTCTCGTTCCCCGCCGTGATGGCGAACCGCATCCGCGTCGTGGTCGAGGATGCGAGAGCCGCACCCACGATCTCCCATGTCGCCGTCCATTCGGGGCCGCCGCGACTCGAGATCTTCGCCGACCGCACCGCCTTCCTCGACGAGACGGAGGCGTACCTCTCCGCCGATCGGGACGGCGCCGCGATCCACTACACGCTCGACGGCTCGGAGCCCGATCGAGACTCGCCCCGCCACGAGGGGGGGCCGATCGCGATCGACCGCGACACGATCCTGCGGGCCGTCGCCTACGAGGGCGACCGCCGGAGCCTCGCCGTCGCGGAGGAGACGTTTCGGCGATTCGATCCGGCCGGCATCCGCCCGCCCGCGCACCCGCTCGACTGGTCGGCTCCCCGACCGGGACTCCTCGACGTCGAGCAGTACGAGGGTGGCTGGCAGAGTCTCCACGACCTGCCTTCGCGCACGCCGATCGGTCGAACGACGGCGGATCGGATCGATGCCGCTCCCCGATCGCGGGACGAGCACTGCGCCCTCGTCTTCGAAGGCTTCCTTCGAGCCAGGGAGACCGGCGTCCACACCCTGCACCTGCAGAGCGACGACGGAAGCCGGCTGCACCTCGACGGCGAACTGGTGATCGACAACGACGGCCTGCACGGGGCGATCGAGCGATCGATCCAGCTCCCACTCGCCGCGGGGTGGCACCCGATCCGCCTCGAGTGGTTCAACGCCACCGGTGGCCTGGAGCTCTCGCTCGAGATCGAGGGACCCGGGATACCACGTCGCCCCGTCCGGGCGGCCGACCTCGCCGGCGAGGCGGACGGACCGTGAAGCGCGAACGCGGGAGGCGAAACGACCGCGACGCCCGCGGTCGCGGACGCTCCGAGGAGCCGAAGGAACGGAAGCGACCTCCGAATCCGGTGCTGCTCAATCCGCCGCCGCCTTCGCAGCGGCACCTGCTCGCGGTGGACATGGGATTGCGGACGGGTCTCGCGGTCTACGGGCCCGACGGCCGGTTGATCTCGTACCGATCGAAGCACTTCGGGTCGATGGGCGAGCTCCGCAAGGGGGTCGGCACGATCCTCCGCGAGAGCCCGCCCCTGGGGTGGATCTGGCTCGAGGGGGGTGGCGACATCGCCGAGGTCTGGGAGAAGCAGGCGGCCCACCGGGGCATCGAGTTCCGGCAGGTGCACGCGGCCGCGTGGCGGGAGAGCCTGATGCTGCCCCGGCAGCAACGGAGCGGCGAGATCGCGAAGAAGGAGGCGGACGGACTCGCCCGGCGCGTGATCGCCTGGAGCGGTGCCCCGAAGCCGAAGGGCGACCTGCGACACGATGCCGCCGAGGCGATCCTCATCGGCATGCACGGCGCCCTCGAGGTCAACCTCCTCGACCGCGTCCCCAAGGTCTGAATCGGGTCCTCCCGGATCCCTTGGCTAGACTGCGGCCACCCCACCGGAGTCCACCATGACCGCGTTCCCGCAAGTCGACCGCGTCCGCTTCGAAGGTCGCGACTCGGACAATCCCCTCGCCTTCCGGCGATACGACCCCGACCGCATGATCCTCGGTCGCCCGATGCGGGATCACCTGCGCTTCGCGAGCTGCTACTGGCACACGATGCGGAACGGGCTGGCGGATCCCTTCGGGGTCGGCACCGCGAGGATGCCCTGGGACGACGGGAGCGAGTCGATCGAGAACGCGCTCGCCCGGGTCGACGTCTTCTTCGAGTTCCTCGAGAAGATCGACATCGACTTCTTCTGCTTCCACGACCGGGACATCGCGCCCGAGGGATCGACCATCGCGGAGAGCGAGGCCTCGCTCGACAAGGTCGTGGAACGGATCGAGGCCTGCATGCAGCGAACCGGCAGGCGCCTGCTCTGGGGCACCGCCTGCCTCTTCACCCATCCTCGCTACGCGAGCGGAGCCGCGACCAGCCCGAGGGTCGAGGCGTTCTGCCATGCCGCGGCGCAGGTCAAGGCGGCCCTCGAGGCGACCCATCGACTCGGCGGCGAGGGCTACGTCTTCTGGGGCGGTCGGGAGGGATACGGCTCGCTCATCAACACCGATCTCAAGCGGGAGCGGGCCCAGCTGGCACGCCTCCTCCACGCGGCGGTCGAGCACAAGCACCGGATCGGCTTCGAGGGCCAGTTCTACATCGAGCCCAAGCCCAAGGAACCCACCACCCACCAGTACGACTCGGACGTCGCGGCCTGCCTCGGCTTCCTCCGCGAGTTCGATCTCCTCGATCACTTCAAGCTCAACATCGAGACCAACCACGCATGGCTCGCGGGCCACACGATGGAGCACGAACTCGAGAGCGCCATCGAGGCGGACGCCCTCGGATCGATCGACGCGAACATGGGGGAGTGGACCAACGGCTGGGACACCGACCACTTCCCGACCGATCCGATGCTCTGCGCCCGCATCATGCGGTGCGTCCTGAAGATGGGGGGCTTCACCACGGGCGGCCTCAACTTCGACGCCAAGCGACGGCGGGAGAGCTTCGAACCCATCGACCTCTTCCCTGCCCACATCGCGGGCATGGACGCCATGGCCCACGGACTCGAGATCGCGGCCGCGATCCAGGAGGACGGCGGGCTCGATGCGTTCGTCCGGGACCGGTACGCGAGCTGGGACGGCGAGCTCGGACGGCGGATCATGGAGGGAGGTTGCTCCCTCGAGGACCTTCGCGACGAGGCCGATCGCCTCGGCGAGGTCCCGCTCGAGAGCGGCCGGCAGGAGATGCTCGAGAACCACTTCAACCGATTCCTGTGATGACGATCCGCATTCCCATCCTCCTGTCGATGCTGCTTTCGCTCCTTCTCTCCACGGAGAGAGGCGGGGCGGAGGTCCCGCAGCTGGCGGCGGATCAGCTCGTCGCGAACGCCACCGACATCGTGCTCGGCGTGGTCGAGGCGCGCCGCATCGACGAATCGGAGGACGAGGGCTTTCGACGCAAGGAGTTCGTGTATCGCGTCCGCGTCGAGGAGGTCGAGAAGGGCGACCTCGAACGAGGCGACCTGATCGAGGCCCGCGCGTGGAACACCACCTGGGTCGGTCCCGGCGAGCCGCCCGCCCACGCGAGCGGTCATGCCCCGCTTCCGCTCAAGGGCGAGCTCGCGAAGTTCCATCTGACGCCGCGCGAGCCCGACGGCCGCTCGAGCACCCCGTCGTACGACGTGCTTCTTCCCAACGGCATCGAACTCGCGATCGGGGTCGACGAGACCGACCCCATCCGGCGGGGCGAGGCACCACCCCCGGTGGAGGTCGTCGTCCCGGAGGAGGCGTCCGAAGGCGCCCGCGACCCATTCGGCTGGGACGTGGTCCTCCTCCTGCTCGCCACCCCGCTCGTCGTGGGATCGATGCGCCAGAAGGGCCGTCCTCGCTGGATCCTCCTGGCGATCGCGACCGTCATGCTCGCGGGCGCCGTCGCCGTCGTACTCGCCTGAACCCCGACCCCCGGAACGCTCGACCATGAACTCCATCCGACTCGTCGTCCTCCTCGCGATCGCCTGCTCGGTCGGTTGCGCCTCGCAGCAACCCCCGCTCGCCGATCCCGATGCGGACGGGCGGTACTCGACCGTCGGGGTGGACGGGCTTCGTCTCGCGGCCAGGGGAGAGTTCGTCGGCGAGGGCCAGGTGCAGCTTCGAGTGGACATCGTGATCACGGCGACCGGTGATCCGCCGCGAACGATCGCGTCTCCCTCCGTGATCACGACGGTCGGGGAGGACGCGGTGGTGCAGGTGCAGGGCAACGGTGAGGACGTGGTCTGCTCGATCGCCGCCAGGCGGGACGGATCGGGCGTGATCGTGACGGTGACCGCGGTCGTGGGGCGGGGCAACACGCCGACCGGCCGGCCCACGCTGCGATTCCGCCTCCCTTGAACCACCGACGCCCGCCCCGGACCGGGACGGGCGTCGAAGCGGACATCGATGCCGAGTTCAGCTGGTCGGCACCACGCGGCTGACGGCTTCCACCTGCCCCAGTGCGAGCAGGTCGTCGACGCGCACCCGGCCCACGACGACCATCGAATCACCCACGGTCGATCGTCCCTCGACGACGACTCCGATCCGGCGGAGGCTCGCCAACGGTGCCGCGGCGTCCTTGGAGAACAGGATGGTCACCTCGACGGTGCCCTTCCAGAACCAGGGACGACCATCGAGCCCGCGGGAGGGGACACCCTCGATCTCCCCGATCGGGGCGCCGAGACCGAGGAAGAGAAGCGGTCGGTCGAGGACCCGGACGAGACGATCGAGATCGACCCGTGGCGGCTCCGCGGACTCGGTCGCCTCGACGACGGCGGGCTCCGGA
>JAYZBK010000194.1:0-27692 GCA_036339295.1 Planctomycetota bacterium | reverse complement strand
GAGTCGTTCTCGCTTGCCCCGGGGATTCAAGGAGAGTTCCTCGCGTCGGTGGACGTCCAGGCGACCTCGCCCGGCGTCTCCTTCGGCACGCAGACGCTCAACACCACCGGGACGGCCATTCGCCCGGCCCGACCGTCCTGGTCGGCGCTCGCCGAGGTCGACGACGAGACCGTCACCGCCACGACGCCGCCCGACGTGGGCGTGCTCTTCATCGACGTCCCCATCCACAACTTCGGATGGGACTCGAACCAGTCCGCGCTCGACGTCGATCTCGTCTCGGGACTGGAGAACGGCTTCTTCATCTGGGACGGCACGGGCACGCAGGTCACCGACGATCCCGGACTGCTTCGGTTCGGGTTCCAGACGGACGGCACCGTCGAGGGCGTCTACGCCGTGGATCTCGTGGTGCGCACCACCGACGAGGACGTGCCCGGCGAGTCCAGCCACGAGTCGATGCTGCGGATCGAGGTCGAAGTGGGGGATTCGGCCGTCTTCGGCGACCTCAACGGCGACGGCCTCGTGAACGGTGCCGACCTCGGGCTGCTCCTTGGTGCCTGGGGTGGATGCACGGGCTGCGTCGCCGATCTCGACGGAAACGGCATCGTGGACGGCGGCGACCTGGGGCTCCTCCTCGGGGCCTGGACCGTCCTCTGAGTCGATTCCCTCGGGGTTTCCCCGGGGTTTCGAGGTTCCCCCGACTACCATTGGGTCCATCCCGGCCACGTGCCGGGGCCGCCGCAAGTCGTCCCGATCCGGAGATCAGTCCATGTTCCGCGCCCCGCTGCCGGCCATCGGCCTCACCACCGCCATCCTCGGCTTCGGCCTCGTCTCCGGCCTCGCCGCCGACACCACCGAGATCGTCGCGGATCGCGACAACACGCTCTTCGAGTCGGGGGATGGGGAGCTCTCGAGCGGTGCGGGGCGCACGTTGTACGCCGGTCGCATCAACTTCCACGAAGACGGCTTCGTCGAGCGACGGGGGATCCTGCACTTCGACCTCTCCAGCATCCCGGAAGGTGCGGACGTGATCTCCGCCTCGGTTCGCGTGCAGGTCACCAAGGTGCCCCCGCTGCCGCCCACGGGACTGTCCTTCTTCCTCCATCGCTGCCTGGCCGACTGGGGCGAGGGTTCCTCGAGTTCGTTCGGAGGCGACGGTGCGCCGTCCACCGCGAACGACGCGACCTGGTTCCACGGCCTCTACCCCGGCGTCACGTGGTCGAACCCGGGGGGCGACTTCGACGCCGCCCCCAGCGGAACCACGATCATGGACGGGCTGGGCTCGTACACCTTCACCGGGGCCGGTCTGGCCGCGGACGTGCAGTCCTGGATCGACGGGAACGACAACCACGGCTGGGTCATGATCGGCGACGTCTCGGAACCGCGCACCGTTCGCCAGATCGCGAGTCGCGAGTACACGATCGCCTCGCAGCGACCGACGTTGATCGTCGAGTGGGAGGTCGGCGGCATCCCCGGCGACTTCAACGGCGACGGCCTGGTCGACGCGGTCGACCTCGGGCTGCTCCTCGTCGGATGGAGCTCGGGCGGGGAGACCGACCTGAACGGCGACGGCACCACCAACGCCGAGGATCTCGGCCTCCTGCTGGTCAACTGGAGCTGATCGCCCGCCGGATGCGGAACGCCCGCCCCCGTGATCCGGAGGCGGGCGTCGTGCTGGAGGGCCGAGGTGGGATTCGAACCCGCGAAAGATGGATTCGCAGACCGGGATCGATCAGGGGGAGAACTGAAACGGAACCCACTGGGTCTGCGCGAGTTTCGTATCGAGGACGAGGATCTTCCCGTTGGCCTGGACCGCGAGAAGGCGACTCTTCATCCGACCGGTGCCGACGGTGGGATCCAGCACCACGCCCACGATGTTCGAATTGGCGTTCTGCGCGACCGGATCGGCAGTCGCCTTCGACATGAAGTTGCTGAGGCCGATGGTGATCAGGCCGATGCCGACCAGGGCGACGGCGGCGGACATTCCGGGGTTCTTCATGTTCGGACTCCAGATGTTGGGGGTGGGGCGGGGACCATGCAAGGCCACGAAAACGGACAACGCCCGCCTCCGATAAGGGCGGGCGTCGTGCCGGAAGGCCGAGGTGGGATTCGAACCCACGAATGACGGATTTGCAATCCGTTCCCTTGGACCACTTGGGTACTCGGCCGGAGGGACTCCGAGTATATCGCCTTCCCCGGGATCGGCCGCGGCCGCGGGCATCTTCGTACCATGCCCGCATGTTCGAACGCCTTTCCGCTCCCCTGATCGTCACGACCCTCGTCGTCGCCTCGGCGACCGGTGGTTCCCGGCCGTCGTCCCAGGACGACGGCGATCTGGTGTCGGTCGATCCGCCCACTCGACGAGTCGTGGTGCCGGAGGGCGTGCGAGGTGGTGATCGTCCTCCCCTGCTTCGCGAGGGGGGGATCCTCGTCAAGGTCCCCGGCACCATCTCGATCGACGAGCGCCTCGGGGTCCACGTCTTCCATCCCGAGGTCGACGCGACGTCGGGCATCCGTCGGGAACTCCTCCTGCTTCCGAGTCGGGGTCTCGAGGACCTCGATCGTCTCGAACGCCTTCCGGGGGGTTCCTCCGCCGGGTCGCGGCCACGCCGATTCGAGGTGACCGGGCGGGTGCTCGTGTACCGAGGTCGGAACTTCATCCTCCCCGACGCGGTCTATCCCGTCACCGAAGGCGAGACCCCGTCCGAAGCGACCCCGCCCGCCCCCGCGGACGAACCCGCCGAAGAACCTGTGGAGGGCGAACGCGACGACGATTCGCTCGATCGGATCGGTGACGAACTCGAACGTCGACTCGAGGCCCGGGTCGGGGCGATTCCTCGAAGCCTCGATCTTCGCGAGGCGCCGGCTTCCGAGCAGGGCACCGTTCCGACGGGAACGCGATTCGTCGATCGTCGCGGACGGCTCTCCCGGGATCCCGCCAGCGGCGTCTGGCGATTCGTCCTCGCCGGCGACGGTGGGCAGCGGGCCGCCCCGAGCGTCATCCTGCTGCCGTGCCTCGAGCTGGAGCGGATCGAGGTCGATGCGCGGCAGGCCGACGTCTCCACCCCGATCCTCCTGAGCGGCACGGTCACCAACTTTCGTGGACGCAGCTACCTGCTCCCGACGATGTCCCGCCCGGCCGTCGAGGGCCGCGGACTCGGTCACTGACGGCACCCCGTCCTCGATCGCCGCTAAGCTGCCCGACTCCTCGGCCGACCGGGGAGCACGCCCTTCCAGATCCAGTCTTCCATCGGAGTCCACCCTTGAGCCACCCGCGAGCCACCATCGAGACCGACCACGGGACCATCACCGTCGAGCTGTGGGAGGACGTGGCGCCGAATCACGTCAAGAACATGCTCGAGCTCGGCGAGAGCGGTTTCTACGACGGGCTGGGATTCCATCGCATCCTTCCGGGCTTCGTGATCCAGGGTGGATGCCCGAACACCCGTGAAGGGGCCGGCGGCATGCCGGGCACCGGTGGCCCGGGGCACAACGTGAAGGCGGAGTTCAACGACCGGAAGCACGAGAAGGGCGTGCTCTCGATGGCCCGCTCGGCGGACCCCGACAGTGCGGGCAGCCAGTTCTTCATCTGCCTCGGTCGTGAGAAGTGCCAGCACCTCGACGGCGAGTACACCGCCTTCGGCCAGGTGGTCGACGGTCTCGAGGTGGTCGATGCGATCGCCGCAGTCGACATCGACCCGCGAAGCGGTGCGCCGACGGGCGAGATGCCTCGGATGACCGGTGGCATCAAGCCCACCGAAGGCTGAGTCCGACGTCAACGCGGCCGGCGCTCCTGCGTCGGTGGTTCCGCCTCGGGTCGCCACCATTCGGCGATCCGGCGGTCGGATCGGGTCGAGCCCGGAACCAGCGGTTCCGCCGGCACCAGCCGCATCGTCGCGATGCGTGGCGGGTGCGTCGGTCGGCCGGTCGCCGCGTCCCCGATCTCGACGTCCGCGAGTCGGGCGATGGCCTCGGCACCGGTGCTCGCCCAACCGAAGGAGCAGTACTGTCCGTCGAGGCGGGCGGTGCCCTCGCGCGAGAGGCAGATGAACCACTGGCTGCCGGCACTGTCCGGATCGTCCGAGCGGGCCATCGAGATCACGCCGAGGTCGTGGGGAAGGTCCGAGCGTTCCATCGGCAGGTCGTATCCCGGACCGCCCTCGCCGGTGCCGCTGGGGTCCCCGCCCTGGATCACGAAGCGGCGTCCGCTCGAGTCCATCAGGACGACCCGATGGACGATCGTGTCGTCGTAGAAGCCGTGGTCGGCGAGGGTGCGGAAGTTCCAGGCGGTGTTCGGCGCCGACTCCGGGGCGAGGTCGATCCGGATCTCCCCGAAGTCGCTCTCGATCACGACGTCTCGATCGAGGTACGTGCGGAATCCCGATCGCACGGGATCCTCGGTCTCCTGCCAGTCCTCGGACTCCCGTTGTCTCTGGAGGGCGGCGACGTCGGCGTCCCTCGTCGGATCGAGCAGGTCGTCGCCGTGGCCGATGATCCGGGTGTAGCGGGTCCGACCGTCGGGTCGGACGTCCCGGACGGTTCGCACCGGGAGCCGGCCGACGAGCGGTTCCACCACCACCGGGGTTCCGACCGGTGCGCCTTCGGCGATCACCTGCACGCGGGCCGCCCTCTCGAGATCGAGGATCACCGGCATCTCGGCGGCGAGGTCCAGGGGGCCCGGTTCGAGCCCGCTCGCGCTGTCCAGCACCTGGCCCTCGGCGTCGAGGAGCACGAGCTGGAATCCGTCCTCGGGGATCAGGTTGGTGCCGCGGAGCGCGAGGACCATCGGGATCGCCTTGTCCACGCCGTGGTATCGACGGCTGGGAACGAGGACGTCGTCGTCGAGTCCGGCGACGGTCCCCGGCGTTCCCGGGAGGGAGGAGGCGATCACGAGGATGGCGGGGATGATCGAGGGCATGTGGCTTCCCGGGACGGCACGGGAGGAACTCGCGGGCGAGGAGCGGGGGATGGGTGCCCGCCCCGGGAGGAATCGTAGAATGCCGGGGCCATGGCCACCGGTCTCACACCAGACGATATCGCCCGGACCCGACTCATCGTGGGTCTCGAGATCCACGTCGAGCTCGCGACCCGATCCAAGATGTTCACCCGGGCGGCGAATCCCGCGGCGGCGGAGTTCGAGGACGCCGCCCCGAACACGCTCGTCGACCCGCTGGTGGCCGCCCTCCCCGGCACGCTTCCCGTCATGAATCGGGCCGCGGTCGAGATGTCCGCGATGGTCGGGATGGCCCTCGGGTGCTCGATCGCGCCCCATGCGAAGTGGGATCGCAAGAACTACGTCTACCCGGACCTGCCCAAGGGCTACCAGATCAGCCAGTACGACCTGCCGCTCTGCTTCGACGGCGCGGTCGACATTCCCAGCGACGACCCGGACATCGGGGGTGGCGGGACGAAGCGGATCGGCATCATCCGGGCGCACCTCGAGGAGGACACCGGGAAGCTCGGCCATGAACTCCCCGGCGGCGGCAGCTACGCGGGCAGCCTCGTCGACCTGAATCGCGCCGGCACGCCGCTGCTGGAGATCGTCACCGAGCCGGACTTCGACCGGGTCGAGGACGTCCTGGTGTTCGCGCGGGAGCTTCGCTCCATCTGTCGGTTCCTCGGCGTCACGCAGGGCGTGATGCAGAAGGGCCACATGCGGTTCGAGCCGAACATCAACCTGGTGATCGACACCACCGACGGCCGCGAGTTCCGCACGCCCGTGGTCGAGATCAAGAATCTCAACAGCTTCCGGGCGGTCGAGGGCGCGATCAGGTACGAGCAGTCGCGACAGCTCGAGGAGTTCCTCGAGACCGGTCGGACGATGGGCCTCGGAATGAAGCGGACCCGGGGATGGGACGACCAGAAGCTGGTGACCGTCCTCCAGCGGGAGAAGGAGGACGCCCACGACTATCGATACTTCCCCGAGCCCGATCTCCCGCCGGTCGAGATGGACGTCGAGTGGCGGGAGCGGATCCGGGCCTCGATTCCCGAGCTCCCGATGGCCCGCCGCCAGCGGTATCGGGACGAGCACGGGCTTCCGGAGAAGGACGCACTCGCCCTCGTCGACGACCGGGAGCTCTGCCTCTGGTTCGAGCGGACGATCGACGCGCAGCTCGGGGGCGCGACGCCTCCCTCCGCGCAGGACGCGGGGCACGAGGCGGCCAAGCTGATCCTGAACCAGATGGCGAAGAAGGGGAACGAACAGGGGGTTGGGCCCCATGAAATCGGGGTGACCCCGGAACAGGTGGCCGAACTGCTGGCGCTTCGTCGCGACGGCACCGTGCCGCCCCAGGCGGTGGACCGGCTCCTCGAACTGGCGGCGGAGAGCCCCGATCCGGTGGGGGCCCTCGCCGAGGCGAACGGCCTCGTCGTGGTCCGCGACGAGGGTGCGATGGAGGCGTGGCTCGATGCCGCGATCGAGGCGCAGTCCCAGGCGGCCGACGACGTTCGGAACGGCAAGGACGCGGCGGTCGGACGACTCGTCGGCGCCGTGATGAAGGCATCGGGCGGACAGGCCGATGCCAAGGACGTGCGTGAACGCCTTCTCGCGAGGCTTCGAGGCTGACCATGAGGACCCGGGAGTCGGATGCGATGCACGAATCGCTTGCAGAAGTCCTGTTGGACGAGGCCGCGATCGCCGCCCGGGTGGTCGAACTGGCCGCGGCGCTCTCCGCACGCCTGGACGAGGCGACCGATCGGGAGGAACCGATCGTCCTGCTGCCCGTGCTCACCGGGAGCCTGGTCTTCACCGCCGACCTCATGCGTCACCTGCCCCAGAAGATCCGCATCGACGTGGTGACCGTCTCGAGCTATCCGGGTTCGAGCACGGAAAGCGAGGGGGCCCGGCTTCGATCACGCCTGCCGGACGACCTCGAGGGACGACACGTCGTGGTGGTGGACGACATCTTCGACACCGGTCGGACGATGGAACTCCTCGACCAGGAGATCCGCTCGCGCGGCGCGCGGGACGTGACCAGCGTGGTGCTGCTCTCCAAGCCGGCTCGCCACGAGGTGAGCCTCCGTCCGGACCTCGTCGGCTTCGAGATCCCGGACGCCTTCGTCGTCGGGTACGGCCTCGACTACGACGGCCTCTACCGGAACCTCCCGTGCATCGGGGTGCTCCGATCGGAGCTGATCGAGTGACCGGGGGCGACTGCGACCCCTCCGCCTTCTCCGGCGAGGCCGAGGCGGTGCTTCCGGTCGAGCGGCCGCACCCGCCGATGCTGGCCTCGATGCTCGGCGACGGCGAGACCGTCCTGCTGTCCGTTCGGCCGAGTCTCTGGATGGTGCCGCTCTGGTCCCTCGAGGCGTTCGTCCTGATCGCCGGGCTCGTCTTCGCCTTCGCCTGGGCCGCCGACTTCGCATGGGCACCGTGGACCGAGGCGCAGGCCTTCGGGTTCGGCCTCGTCACCCTCGCGATCAAGCTGCTCCAGCAGTTCCTCGACTGGGCCAACCGCCTCTACGTGCTCACGGACCGTCGGGTGATCAGGCGACGGGGCATCCTCCAGGTCGACGTCTTCGAGGCGAGGCTCGACCGGATCCAGCAGACCAACGTCCTGCAGCTCGTGCGGGAGCGGATGCTCGGACTGGGCACGGTCGCGTTCGCGACCGCCGGGACCGGAACCCTCGACGCGTTGTGGGAGGCGGTGCCGGAGCCCTTCGCCGTCCATGCCGAGGTCGCGAAGGCGATCGATCGGTACGGACGAGGTGGCGGGGGGGTCTGACCCGGCCCCGGGTCGTTCCTTCAGCCGGGCGTCTCGCCGAGGATGGACCGGACCGATCGACGCTCGATGCCCGGGGAGACCCCCTGATCGGGAACGAACAGGAGCACGGCGCCGTCCTGCGTCCGCATGCCGACGGCCTGTCCGTCGGCCCGCGTCCCCAGCAGGGCGACTCGGGAGTCGTCGTCCGGGTTCGCGAGGACCGGAACGGTCGACTCGACCATGGCGACCCGGCCGGCGCTCGCGGCGGCCCCCACGCCGGCGACGATCGCGATGGCGACCGCGATGGTCCCGGCGAGTCCCCGGACCCAGCGGTCCGCGGGGAGCCTGAAGACGAGCACCGCGAGCAGGATCGCGATGATCATGGCCACCGCATCCCCGGCGGCGGCCACCTGGAGCGATGCGAACCAGTCGGTCGCGAGGTCGGTGTTCGCGAGGGTCGGTGACTCCCCTCCGGCGGTCCGCACCCCGATGAGGATGTCCGCCACGATCACCAG
Source organism: Planctomycetota bacterium (assembly GCA_036339295.1). Classification (GTDB taxonomy): domain Bacteria; phylum Planctomycetota; class Phycisphaerae; order Phycisphaerales; family SM1A02. Next base: position 19,477 of record JAYZBK010000194.1, on the reverse strand, counting down.
CGCCGCGGTCAGCCCGCTGGCGGCGGCGACGGCTCCCGAGGGTCGGGCGGCGCCCCGCGGGGTCGGACGAGCGGCCGCGAGTCCGGCGACCGGTGGAATGATCAGGGCGAGCGATGCCGCGAAGAACAAGGGGTCGGAGACGCCGCTGAGGTAGAGGCTTCGAACCATCTCCACCGGCAGGAGCACCCCCGTGACGAACAACGCGTCGATCGAGTGCTCGAGCGGACCGGCCCCCAGCCAGGCGTCGAATCCGGCGTGCCGGGCGATGGCGCCGGTCGCGAAGAGGGCGATCAGGCCGAGCGTGGAGGCGAGGAGGATGACCGCGAGCCTCACGCCGTCGCGTCCGGGGTCGTCCGCGGTCGTGGTCGCCGCGACGACGACGCCCTTCGCCGCCGCCGGCCCGCGGACGGTGATCGGAGCGGGCGTCGGGGTGTCGGTCGGCTCGGCCTTTCGATCCTCGGTCATCGATGGAGACTCCGGTGTTCGCTCGTCGTCCGGCTCAAGGGCCGTCGATCTCGGCCGCCCACGGCGTCGATCGGCGGGGGTCGTCCAGTCGATCCTTCATCGACTCGAGGGCGGCCCGGTCGTCGTCGGAGAGCTCCTCGGTCGTCGGCGCGACGACCTGGAGGACGGCGTAGAGATCGCCCGTTCGTTCCTTGGTCTCGATGCCCTTGCCTCGGAGGCGCATCCGCGACCCGCCCTGCACGCCCGCCGGGATCTTCAAGGTCGCGGTTCCCTTGAGGAGCGGCACCGGCACCTCCGCCCCGAGGGCCGCTTCGGCGATCGTGATCGGGACATCGACCTCGAGGTCGAGCCCGTCCCGGGTGAACCACGGGTGCCTTCCGACCCGGATCGAGAGGAGGAGGTCGCCGTCCGGTCCTCCGTTGCGACCGGGAAGGCCGCGGCCCCGGATCCTCAGGGTCGCGCCGTCCTTGATCCCCACGGGGATCCGGACATCGATCTCCTCGGCCTCGCCGGAGGCCTGGCCGAGTCGGAGTCGCTCCGAACCGCCGAAGGCGGCGGCCGCGAACCCGATCTCGAGGTCGTGCTCGAGGTCCCGTCCCTTGACGGGTCCCGGATTCGGACTGCCTCCACCCCCGAATCCACCGAATCCGGAGAACCCACCGCCCCGTCGCGCCCGTCCACCGAAGGCGTCGCCGAAGATCGACTCGAAGTCGTCGGGCGAGATGTCCTGCCAGGCGCCGGCCCCGGCCGGTCCGCCCGCCGGTCCGCCTGCCGGACCGTTGACCCCCGCGTGTCCGTACCGGTCGTAGTTGCGACGCTTCTCGGGATCCGAGAGGACGTCGTAGGCCTGCTGCACCTCGTTGAAGCGCTCGGCGGCGTCGTCGCTCTTGTTGAGATCCGGGTGGTGCTCCCGCGCGAGCTTCCGGTGCGCAGACCTGATCTCGTCGTCGGTCGCGGTTCGGGAGAGCCCGAGGACCTCGTAGTGGTCGCGGGGGGTGGCCATCCCCCGAGTATACGAATGCCGCCCCCGGGGGCGGCATCGGCCGCGCGTGCTTAGCATGTAGGCATGACCGTCTCCCAAGACGTCTCCCTTCCCGTCCTCTCCGAATCGGGGTCGAGCCGGCCTCTCCCGGGGCGTGGCGGAAGCCGGATGGAGCGCCGTCGCTTCGCGGTCCTGATCGTCGTCCAGCTGCTGATGATCGCCCACGTCGTCCAGTGGCTCGCGATGGGAACGACCCTCGCCCCGATCGAGCCGAGCGAGTCCATCCAGACGGTGCGGGAGGGCGTGATCACGGTGGGCTTCGTGTTCTTCGTCCTCGCGATCGGATCGACCATGATCTTCGGCCGCTACTTCTGCGGCTGGGGATGCCACGTCATCCTTCTCCAGGACTGGTGCGGCCGGCTACTCGCGAGGATCGGGGTCCGTCCGAAGCCGTTCCGATCACGACTGCTGCGCTGGCTGCCGTTGGGACTCGCCCTCTACATGTTCGCGTGGCCGGTCGCCCATCGGTTCATCGTCGCGCCGTGGACCGGCGGCCCCGCCCCCTGGCCGGGCTGGAGCTTCGAGGTGACCACCGAGCACTTCTGGGAGACGTTCCCCGGCGTGCTGATGGGAATCCCGTTCCTCCTCGTCTGCGGGTTCCTCACCGTCTACCTGCTGGGCATGAAGGGCTACTGCACCTATGCCTGCCCGTACGGCGGCGTGTTCGCACCGGCGGAGCAGGTGGCACCGGTCCGGATCCGGGTGGACCACGATCTCTGCGAGCACTGCGGCCACTGCACCGCCGCCTGCACGAGCAACGTCCGGGTTCACGAGGAGGTCGCGGCGTTCGGTATGGTCGTCGATCCGGGATGCATGAAGTGCCTCGACTGCGTCAGCACCTGTCCGAACGACGCCCTCCACGTCGGCCTCGGCCGTCCCGCGACGTCCGTGGGGGCGGAGGAACGGGAGACCGCGATCGCCGACCGGAAGATCCGGCCGAGGTTCGACCTGTCCTGGCCCGAGGAGATCGTCTTCGCGGTGCTCGCGATCGGTCTCCTGCTCTCCATTCGCGGGGCGTACTCGCTGCCGCTGCTCTTCGCGAGCGGCGTCGCGGCGTGCGGCGTCTGGATCGTCTGGCGTGCCTGGCGGACCGTCCGGGACCGTGACGCCTCGTTCCATCGCTGGCCGTTGAAGCGAGCCGGTCGCTGGCGACCGGCGGGCGTGGCCATGTTCTCCCTCGGGCTCCTCGTGATGGTCGCCTCCGGATGGACCGCCACCGTCAACCTGGCCGCACGGATGGCGGAGCATCACGACGACGCGGTGCTGGTGCCGCCGGGCATGGTCTTCAGCTCCGTCGGGTACGTCACGCCGGATCGGGAGATCGCCCGCCGGGCCGAGGACGGCCTGAAGTGGTACCGGCGGGCCGGCTTCATCGGCGACGGGGGATGGTCTCCGATCCCCACGAACCGACGGGCCTTCGACTTCCGGCGATCGTGGCTGCTCTCGGTGCTCGGGCGGTTCGACGAGGCCCGGGTGGTGATCGACGGTGCCATCGCGCGGGACGGTCTCGACGAGGACCTCGCGATCGCCCGCAGCCGAATCCTCCGGATCGTCGATCCCGCTTCGCTCGACGGGCAGTTCGGGGAGATGCTCTCGGTCGATCCGAAGTGGATGAGACTCCGCGACGAGCGGGTCCTCTGGCGGCTGGAGGAGCAGTCTCCCGCGACCGCGATCGAGGAGGCCCGCGTCGCGCTCCGCGAGAACCCCGACGAACTCCTGCCGATGCGTCGGCTGGCGGTTCTTCTCGTCGACCATGGCGGTCCCGACGAATGGTGCGAGAGTGCGGAGATCACGCGACGCACGCTCGAGATCGAGCCGGAGAACGCCAACGCGTGGCGGGCGCTGGCCCTGGCGGTCGCGAAGTGCGGTGATCTCGAGCAGGCCGCGGCCGAGATGATCCGGGCCGTCGAACTCGCCCCGGACGACTGGAGGCTTCGTCACCAGTACTCCGTGCTCCTCAACGACCTCGGCCGCTGGGACGATGCCGATCTGGAGCTCGCACGGGCGATCGCGCTCTGGGAGATCGCCGGTGGGCCCGAGGCGGGAACCCGACCCAGCCTTCCGGCTCGACCCGTCGGTCCGTTGCCGCCTTCGCGTTGAACCCGCGGCCGAGCCGCGGGAGCCGCTCGATCAGGAGCGGGCCGCCGTGTCGAGCCCGGTCAGCAGCGCGTAGAGCGTCTCGGCGTCGGGGGCCCGGTACGCCCGGTCGCGGGTCGTGGGATCGGCCATGAACTTGCTGATCCGGCCGAGGGCCTGGATGTGGTCGGCGATCCGGTTGGCCGGGCTCGCGAGCAGGACGATCATCTGGACGGGCTGGCCGTCGATCGAGTCGAACTCGATCGGTTCGCGGGGAAGGCCGATGGCGATGGACAGTTCGCGAACGCCGGGGCACTTTCCGTGCGGGATCGCCAGGCCCTCGCCGATGCCGGTCGAACGCTGGCCCTCGCGATCCCAGACCGTTCGTCGGAACGCGTCGGCGTCGTCGATCGCGGACGACGTGCAGATCAGGTCGCACAGTTCGTCGATCGCCTCGCGCTTCGTGGTTCCGTCGAGCGGGACCTTCACGAGTTCGGGGTGCAGGATGCTGTTCAGATCGAACGCCACGATCGGTCTCCACGCCGTCGTCCGCCTCGCGGATCGAAACGAAGATTGTAGCGGGCTCCTCCGGCCGGATCGACGGGGAGGCGGGTGAATCGACAGCCGGTTCAGGAGGATTCGGAGCCGCCGGCCCGGCGGGAGAGCAGGGCGTGGAAGCTCCCGTCGTGGACTCCCGTGGGGCGATCCCCGGGGCTGCCGCTGGGGAAGGTCTGGTGCTCCCGGACGAGCTCGAGCCCGAAGTGGTGGCCGATCCAGTGGGCGACCTTGCGATTCTCGACCGGTTCGAGGCTGCACGTCGCGAACAGGATCGAGCCCTCTGGGGCCAGGAGCGGCTCGGTCTCCCGGACGATGCCCTTCTGCAACCGGGCGATCGACTTCAGCGACTCCGGGTCGAAGCGGTATCTCGCCTCCGCTCGGCGTGCGAGCACCCCGGTGTTGCTGCAGGGCACGTCGAGGACGAGCAGGTCGGTGCGACCGATCGCGTCTCGCAGTCCCTCGGGCGGAACCACGTCGACACGGTCGTGCGAGGCGAAGGCCCGCGCGAGGTCGCGTCGGCGCGCCTCGTCGACGTCGGTGGCGAGGATCCTCGCGTCGGGGTGCAGGTCCGCGAGCTGGCGGGTCTTGGTGCCTCGCCCTGCGCAGTAGTCGACGATGAGACGAGGACGAAGGCCCGCGGTCCCGGCGACCGGCTCGGCGCTGGCCGGATCCTGGATCCGTCGGCCCGGGCCGGCCTGGAGGAATCGGCCGAGGTCGAGGGACTCGTCCGTCACCACGAAGAAGCCCGGACGGTCGTGGGGGACGAGGGGCCCTTCCTCGGTGGCGTCGGACTCGAGCGTTCGCGGATCGGTGGCGGTGACGCAGACGGGGGGGCGGATGAGGTCGTGGTGGCAGAGTTCCCGGGTCCGCTGGATGCCGTGCGCGGCGATCCAGTGGACGACGAGCGGTTCGCCGTGACTGGTCTGCTGCGCGAGTCGCAGGACGACTTCGTCCGCGAAGACCGGCTCCTTCAGGATGATGGCTCGCCCGTCCGGCAGGGGGACGACGTCTCGTCGGTCGTGGAAGCCCCGGGCCGCGGGGTGGTCCGGGTCGACGACCTCGTCGCGGAGCGCCGCCACCTTGCGGAGCACCGCGTTCACCAGTCCGGCGGCACCCGAGTGCACGTGGCGTCGCACCCGGCCGACCGTCTCGTTGATCGCGGCATGGTCGGGCACCCCGTCCATGAGGAGGAGTTCGGCGGTCCCGGCGAGGAGCGCGGCGCGGATCGACCCCTGGAGGATGCGCCAGTCGCGGTCGACGCGCGAGGCGGCGATCGCCTGGAGGGTCAGCCACCGCTGGAGAACGCACTGTTCGAGGGCGCGAGCGAAGGCGGCCTCCCGTGCGTCGAGGCCGCTGGTGTCGACGGAGCCGATCTTCAGGTCGGGGAACTGCCGGGCGAGCTTCACGAGTCTCGCATGGACGCGATCCCGCGCGTCACCCCGCTCCGGATCGAACGTGGTCTCCCCGGGCCGCCGCTCGGTCGAGCGCGACCGCGGTCGATCGGGACCGTCGGCCCTGGTCCGGCCGCCTCGCCTCGACGGTCCCCGTCCCCGTCCACGGGGTGTCGGTGCAGGGCTCATTCGTGGTCAGGAGACCGCGACGGTGGCCGCGGCCTCCTTGAGGGCGGCGGCCTTGTCGGTGCGTTCCCACGTGAAGGTGCCCGGTCCGCCTTCGCCCGGCTCGCGACCGAAGTGCCCGTGGGCCGCGGTGGCGAGGTAGATGGGCTTCAGGAGATCGAGTTCACGGATGATCCCGGCCGGCGTCAGGTCGAAGTGCTCGCGGACGAGGTCCTCGATGGCGGCCTCGTCGATGCGGGCGGTGCCGGCGGTGTCGACGAGGATCGACGTGGGCTCGGCGACGCCGATCGCGTAGCTGAGCTGGACCTCGCACTGCTCGGCGAGTTCGGCCGCCACGATGTTCTTCGCGATGTACCTCGCCATGTACGCGGCGGAGCGATCGACCTTCGAGGGATCCTTGCCGCTGAACGCGCCGCCGCCGTGGCGACCCCGTCCACCGTAGGTGTCGACGATGATCTTTCGCCCGGTGAGGCCGCAGTCGCCGTGCGGGCCGCCCAGTTCGAACTTCCCGGTCGGGTTGACGTGGACCACGATCTCGTCGTTCCACCAGTCGCCGAGGACGGGCTTGATCACGTGCTCGATGCTCGCGTCCTTGAGCGCGGCCTGCCGCTCGGCTCCATTCCACTCCGGTCCGTGCTGGGTGGAGAGGACGACGGTGCGGACCGCGACGGGCCGGCCCTCGTCGTACTCGACGGTCACCTGGCTCTTGGCGTCCGGACGCAGCGCCTCGATGACGTTCTCGCGTCGGACCTCCGCCTGTCGCTTGACGAGACGGTGGGAGAGATCGATCGGGAGCGGCATGAGCGAGTCGGTGTCGCGGCAGGCGTAGCCGAACATCAGGCCCTGGTCGCCGGCGCCCTGTTCCGACTCGTCGCCGCCATGCTTGTGGCGATCGACGCCCTGGTTGATGTCGGGGCTCTGCTGGTCGAGCGACACCAGCACGGCGCAGCTCTTTCCATCGAAGCCCTTGTTCGAGTCGTCGTAACCGATGTCGATCGCGGTGCGTCGGACGACCTCGGCGATCTCGACGTAGCCGTCGCAGGTGACCTCTCCCGAGATCACGGCCATGCCGGTGGTCACCATCGTCTCGCAGGCGACCCGGCAGCTCGGGTCGACTCGCAGCATCTCGTCGAGGATCGCGTCGGAGATCTGGTCGGCGAGCTTGTCCGGGTGGCCCATGGAGACCGACTCGGAGGTGAACAGGTGCGGGCGGCTGGTCATGATCGCTCCAATGCGTGGCGTCCCTCGTCCATCCAGCGGACGGACGAATGCCGGACGGTATCCCGAAGCGCCTGCCGTCGCCAGTCGTCAGAGGGAGTCGAGGAACGCGATCACGGCCGCACGTTCCCCGGCCGAGAGCGACCGGAACGACTCCCTGGAAGCCTCCGCCTCCCCGCCGTGCCACAGGATCGCCTCCTCGAGGGAACGCGCGCGTCCGTCGTGGAGGAAGGCCTTCTGGCCGCCGACGTCGTCGGTGAGACCGATGTTCCAGAGCGGCGTCGTTCGCCACTCGGACCCGCCGGCGTCGCCCTCTGCCACGTCGTCCGCGAGGCCGGGGCCGAGATCGTGCAGGAGCAGGTCCGTGTACGGACGGATGGTCTGGCCGCGGAGCTCGCCGTAGGGGTGGAAGTCGCCGGTGACGAGTTCGGGCACGTGGCAGGCGGTGCATCCGATCGACTCGAAGAGGGCCTCGCCGAGCAGCGCGTCCTCGTCGAGGAGGTTGCGCCGGGCCGAGACGGCGAGCAGGGCGGTGTATCGAGTCATCAGGTCCAGCTCGTCGTCGTCGAGTTCCGGCGCCTCCGGCTCGGTCTCCCCGTCGAGGATCGGGAACACCGACGTGGTGACGCCCATGTCGCGGTTCAACGCCCGCGCGATCTGCTCGCGGATCGTGGCCCGTCCGGCCTTCGCGGTGAACCGACCGAGTCGGGTCTTCGTCGGGTCGGACGGGTCGGGCACGAGCCGGGGTCGACCCGAGATGCCGTCGCCGTCGTCGTCGCAGGGATCCGCGAGTTCGAGGATGGTCGATTCGTCGATCGCCTCGAGCAGGCCGAGGCCGACGAGGGGCATCGCGTTCCGGAGCGAGTGGAACTCCGGCGTCGTGCCCGCGAACTCGAGGATCGGTCGACGCAGCTCGTACGGAGTTCCGTCCGCGTAGGTGCCCTGGGTGTACTCCCAGGAGGCGATCATCGCGGGGCCCTCGCCCTCGCCGCCGCCATCGCCACCGCCTCCGCCGTCCGAGGTGTCGACCAGGCGGAACCAGTTGAGGTTCCATCCGCCCAGCGGCGCGTCCATCCTGAATCGGTAGACGCCGGCCTCCATCGGCAGGTCGACGCCGAGCGTGACCCAGGACTGCCAGCCGCCGGTGTTCGGGATGTCGACCGTGCCGAGCAGCGTCGGGTCGCCCATCCGCCGGATCTCGATCCGCCCGCCACCGATGTCGCTGGCGACGCGGAGCTCCATCCGGCGGTTGCCGGGAGTCTTCGCGAGGTACGGCTGCGAGAGGTACTCCATCCAGTCGCCCGGATCGATGTAGCCGACGTTCAATCCGCCGCCCGCGTCGCTGCAGCTCTCGGTCTGGACGCCGCTCATCGCACTGAACGACTCGGCCTCGACGAAGAGGAGGCTGGGTCCGCCGCCGCCTCCACCTTCGCCGCCTCCCGCGTTCTCGCCGAAGGGCTGGAGGGTGTCGCCGAGTTCCGGGTGGGGCGCGCCCTGGGCATCCGCGGCCACCTGCACGACGGATCGTTCGATCGGCTGGCCGAGCGCCGCGGGGAACGATCGTCCGTTGCCGATGTGGCAGGCCACGCAGCTGGTGTTCAGGAAGTCCGGGCCGACGTGGCCGACCTGCGCAGCGAAGATCGGGTTGCCGTCCTCGGAGTGCGCCCCCGTGGCGAAGTCGGTGTGATGGAGCCGTCGGCCCAGCATGAACCGGTGGCCGCTGGCGTGGGCGATGTTGCCGGCGGTCTGCTTGAACCGCTCGGCCGGCTCGTTCGAGTACTGGTAGGGAAGCGTCCCACGGCCGCCGAGTCTCGCGATCTCGGGCAGGGGGAACGAGTCCATCGACGCCGCCTCCGCCTCGGCGGGCGTCCCGGCCTCTTCACGGGCCTTGGCGTACCAGGGGACGATGCCGTCGCCCACGACGTAGAGGAAGGCCGTTCCGTAGTAGTTCTCGCGGCCGTTGCGCGGGGCGAGCAGGAACTGGCTGAGCTCGACCTCCATGCGGTCGCCGACCTGCAGCGGACGATTCTCCGGGACCTTCTGGTCGATGGTCGCGACGTAGTGGTACTCGGTCTCGCCGGGCCACTCGGTCGACGGGCGAACGTCGACGAGCTCGACGCCCTGGTTGATGTAGTCCGACAGGTTGTTGTGGTACACCGCGCCGCCACTCGCGTAGAAGGTGCGGAACTCCGCGGGGTTGAGCCGGTCGTGGGTCATGAACCGGAACACGACCTCGGAGCCCCCGGCGGCCACGTGGTCGACGATCTCGATCTCCGCGACGCGCTGCTCCCAGTAGAAGGGGAGGTAGTGGTCGTACGCGGCGAACTGACCCTCGCGCGCGTGTCGATCGCGGGCGCGGTCGGAGAAGCGGGTGACGAGGGCGTCGCCCACCCACTCCAGGGGGTTCGGTTCACCGGGGGTGGTCCGGTCGAACAGCGGGTCGATGTCGGTGTCGTCCGAACAGGGACACGGTCCCCAGAAGGCGACGAGCAGGCCGAAGTCGGCCCCGTCCACGAGGCCGTTGCCGTCGAGGTCGGCGATGGGGTCGACACTGCCCCAGGCACCGAGCATGAGCCCGAGATCGTTGCCGTCGACCAGCCCCGATCCGTCGAGGTCCCCGGGGCAGGAGGCGAAGGAGCCATGTCCCACCGCCGCGGCGGCGACCGCTGCGGCGAGGATGGTCGAGGGGCTGATGCGATTCATGCCTGAGTCCTCCGGGAAGTCGTCACGACCGACTTCTCACCCTATCCGGCTTCCCGCGGGAACCTCGTTCCGGAAATCCGGATCCTTCGAGATGTTCAACAAGGATTATCGGAAGCGTGTACCGGCGGACGGTTCCCCCCCCAAGGTCGGATTCCCCGGCAACCGATGCGACCCGACCTTCGAAACCTTCGAGTGGAGGGTCCTTCCTTGAATGGGGGGTCCCGGACCCCGGAGGGGGCTATCCTCGACCAGAGCCTGCATCAGGCCGGGACCCGGCCGAGTCCGGGACCGCGAAGCAGCCTGCATCGCAGGAACAGCGTCGGAGCCGCTCGTGAAGAAGATCGGACCCCAACTCGGATCGATGGTGGCCCTCGGCACGATTCTCGTGGCCGGCGGTGTCTCCTCGGCCGACGTCGGCGTCCTCGACGAGGCGCCGGCCCGACGCGTCCTTCTCAAGCTCGCACCGGACACCGTCGTCAACGTCGACGCTCGCGGTGGTCGCTGGATCCTTCCCGATCCGACCCGCTCGCGACTTCGGCTCGAGGACGTCGTGGCGGCGACCGTGCTGCACGACATGATGCTGGAGGCCGGTCTCCAGTCGCTGGAGCCGCTGCTCTCGCGCCAGGCCGCCGACGACGAGGCCGCCCGGGAGACCGGCATCGACCGCTGGACCGTCGCGACCTTCGAGGACGCGGCCGCGCTCGATCGACTCCAGGCGATCGTTCCCGACCTTCGCTCGATCGAGCGGGTCGAGGTCGACGGCCTCGGCGGCGTCGCTGCCGGCATCCCGTCCGACACCTGGTTCGGCCTGCAGTACGGCATGCGGAACGTCGGTCAGAACATCGCGGGGGTGGACGGCGTGGCCGGTGCCGACGTCGACCCGATCCCGGCCTGGGACTGGACGACCGGTTCGGAGGACATCGTCGTCGCGGTGCTCGACTCCGGCATCGACCAGCACGAGGAGTTCGCCGACCGGTTCCTCCCCGGCTGGAACGTGCCCGACCAGACCGAGTCCTTCGCGGACGAGTGCAACAGCCACGGCACGCACGTGACCGGGATCCTCGGAGCGGAGGGCGACAACGGCGACGGCATCGCGGGCGTGAGCTGGGGCTGCCGCATCCTGCCCGTGGTCGTCGTGGACGGCTGCACCGGATTCGAGTCATGGGTCGCGGGCGGCATCGTCTGGGCGGCCGACCAGGGCGCCGACATCATCAACATGAGCCTGCAGTACTCGGCCGGAGGCCAGGCGCTCGCGGACGCGGTCGCCTACGCCGACGCCCTCGGCGTCATCCAGGTCGCGGCCGCGGGCAACTCCGGGGCCCCGGACGACGTCCAGGCGCCGGCACGCTTCCCGCAGACGATCGCGGTCGCGGCCACCGACAACCGCGACGAGCACTGGTCCAGTTCGAGCAGCGGCCCCGAGATCGACCTGGCGGCGCCGGGGTGGCGGATCTATTCGGCCGCGGGCACGACGAACTACGTCTACAAGAGCGGGACCAGCATGGCCGCTCCCTTCGTCACCGGCGCCCTCGTCCTCATGAAGTCCGCGGTGCCCGGGCTCGACGTCGCGACGGCTCGCGCGGCCCTGGTCTCGACCGCCGAGGACGTCATGGCTCCCGGGTGGGACGAGCTGACCGGTGCCGGTCGACTCGACGTCACCGCCGCGCTGCTCTGGCTCGATCCCGAACCCCCGGCCGCGGGCGATCTCGACCGGAACGGCCGCGTGGACGGCGAGGACTTCGGGATCATGCTCTCCCAGTGGGGACCGTGTGCCGCGGACTGCGAGGACGTCTGCGACGCCGACCTCAACGGCGACTGCGTGGTCAACGGCGAGGACCTCGGGCTGCTCTTCATCGACTGGACCGGCTGACGTCGCGGCCCGTTCGCCCGCATCTGCGATGATGCGGCCATGAACGACCGCCTTCGACATGTCCACGAGACGCTCCTCGCCCACCGTTCCATCCGGCGATTCAAGACCGACCCGGTCCCCGACGAGCACCTGCATCGCCTCGTCGAGGCGGGGCAGATGGCGGCGACCAGCTCGAACATCCAGGCGTACTGCGCGCTGAGGATCCGGGACGAGGCCCGGCTCGAGCGGCTGGTCGAGCTGACCGGCGGCCAGCGCAAGGTGCGCGAGTGCGGGGCGTTCCTCGTCGTCTGCGGCGACACCCGGCGTCACCGGCTGGTCGCGGAACGGGTCGACCGCCCGCACGTGTCGAACCTCGAGGCGTTCATGCTGGCGGTGATCGACGCCTCGCTCTTCGCGCAGAACCTGGTGGTCGCCGCCGAGGCGATGGGGTACGGGACGTGCTACATCGGCGGCCTGCGGAACGACCTCCCCGCGGTGCACGATCTGCTCCGGACTCCCGAAGGCGTGTGGCCCGTCTTCGGTCTCTGCATCGGCCGCCCCGACCAGGATCCCGAGCGGCGACCCCGCCTCGATCCCTCGGCCGTCCTCTTCGAGGAGACGTACCCGTCCGACGAGGACGTCCTCGGGTCGATCGACGACTACGACCGCGTCATGGCGGCCTGGTACCAACGGCAGGGCATCGACTCCCCGGGCTGGTCCGCGAGGATCGAGCGGCACTTCGAGGAGAGGCACCGGACCAGGAACGCCGACTGGTATCGATCGGTCGGCGCCGACTTCGGTTGATCGAGCGGGCTACGATGGCAGGAACCCCGACCGGAGTCCCCGTCCCATGCTCGTGCCCGTCTCCATCTCACGCCTGCTCATCCGCGAGATGGCGGACTCCCAGTTCGTGACGCTCCAGGAGCTGGAGGGTGGCCGGAGCTTCCCCATCGCGATCGGTCTCACCGAGGCGTTCGCGATCGAGCGGCGGATGAGCGGTGCGACGCCACCTCGGCCGCAGACGCACGACCTCCTCGATTCGGCGATCGCGAGTCTCGGCGGGAGGCTCGTCCGGGTGGAGATCCACACCCTCGACGGTGGGACGTTCCACGCCCGACTGGTGTTGGAGCGGGACGGCGAGACGATCGAGGTCGACTCCCGACCCTCGGACGCGATCGCCCTCGGGGTCGCCCGGGACACTCCGATCATGGTCGACGAGAGGGTCATCGACGAGGCGGTCGTCTCCTACGGGACGGGCGATCTCGGCGAGGCCGAGTCGCCGTTCCCGGACGAGGTCGACGAGGACGACGACTCGGAGTTCCGCTGATGGCGGCGAACGAGTCCGGCAACGGGAGCGAGGTGGAACCCAGGCTGCACGTGGCCCCGCCGGGCCCGCCCGGGGTGCTCGGGGATCCGATGCCCCGTGGGCGGCTGCTCGATGCCGATCCGCTTCCCGGGAGGATCAAGCTTCGGGACGAGGACTTCATCGTCGACGAGATCCCGCTCTACGAACCGGCCGGTGAGGGAGAGCATCTCTACCTTCGGGTCCAGAAGAAGGGTCTGGCGCACACGGAGCTGATCGAGGCGTTCAAGCGTCACTTCGACGTCCGCGAGGACGCGATCGGTGCCGCGGGGATGAAGGACCGCGTCGCCATGACGAGCCAGACCATCTCGATCCACCTGCCGGGTCGCTCCGCGGAGGTCGAGTCGGCGGCGGCGGCGGCGGGCGCGATCGACCATCCGAACATCCAGGTCGTCTGGGCCGACTGGCACGGCAACAAGCTCCGCCGGGGCCACCTGCGAGGCAATCGATTCTCGATCCGGATTCGCGATCTCGACCCGCTCCAGGCCCCGCAGGTCTGGAACGGGCTTCGCGAACTCGAGCGACGGGGGGTCCCGAACCACTACGGGACCCAGCGGTTCGGCTACCGCCGGAACACGCATCGTCTCGGGGCGATGATCCTGCGACGCGACTGGGACGGGCTGGTCTCGGAGCTCCTCGGCGCGACCGGGTCGTGGTTCCCCGCCCACCAGCGACCGCAGCGCGAGGCCTTCGACGCGGGCAGGCTCACGGAGGCGATGAAGCGATGGGGCCGCCGGGACGTGGCGGAGCGACGGGTCCTCAAGGCGATCATCGACGGTCGATCGCCGGAGAAGGCGGTTCGGACGGTCTCCCGTCACATGCGCTCCTTCTGGGTGAGTGCGCTCCAGTCCTCCATCTTCAATCGCCTGCTCGACGAGCGGCTCGAACTCGGGATCCTCGACCGGCTCGAGCCCGGGGACGTCGCGTTCCGCCACGAGTCCCGGAAGTCCTTCCTCGTCGATCCCGCCTCGAGCGACCTCGCGGCGCTGCAGGCGGAGGCGGACCGGTTCGAGCTGTCGCCGGGAGGGCCGATCGTCGGCCCCGGGATGCCGCAGGCGAGCGGCACCGTCCTCGAACGCGAACGGGCGGCCTTCCAGGCCACCGGCGTCAACGACGAGTTGTTCGCGGAGAGCGAGTTCGACTTCAAGGGGACCCGGCGCCCGTATCGAGTGAGGCTTCGCGACCTCGAGCTCGACTCGGGGTTCGACGACCACGGGTCGTACGTCCGGGTCGCCTTCGACCTGCCGCGAGGCTCCTATGCCACCGTGGCTCTCCGGGAGATCATCGGCGACGACGGTGTCGAGGCCCATCGGCGCGACAAGCGTGACCGGAATGCACGATTCGACGGCGACTGATCGTCGTCCCGCCCCGCAAGGGGCGAGCCGGTAGACTCGCCACCCGCCGTGGAAACGAGTCGATGTCCCGAAGAGACGACCTGAGAATCCCGACGATCCTCCTTGGGGCGATCCTCGCTGCCTTCGTGGTCGCCACGACCGGCCCGGCGATCGCCGGACAGGACGGCTCGATCCCCACGCCGGCCCAGGATGCCGCCGCGACCGCCGACGACGCCCGCGGCGAGGCGCTGGCACCGGTCCCGCTGGACGATTCGGTCTCCGTCGCCGACCGCGACCGGGAACTCGTCATCTGCGACACCGACGCCCCGCCGGTGGCGGGTGCCGGCGTCACGGCGATCTTCACTCCCGATTCGCCCCCCGCCCGGGAGATCCGGGACCTCGGCTACCTCGTGGTGGGCATCTGCGCGGCGATCTTCCTCGTCGTGCAGGGCTTCCTCGTGCTCGCGATCGTCCGCGGCGTCCGCGCCCGGAAGGCCGCCGAGGCCGTGGGGGAGAAGGGGGAGCCCGTCCAGCTCCACGGAAGCGTCCCGGTCGAGGTGGCCTGGACGGTGATCCCCGTGATCATCGTCTTCGTGCTGACGCTGGTCACCATCCGGACGATCCGCGACATCGATCTCGTCGAGGCACCGGAGGACGCGATCGAGATCGTCGCCATCGGTCACCAGTGGTGGTGGGAGTTCCGGTACCCCGGCCCCGACGGGGAGGTGGTCACCGCGAACGAGATGCACGTGCCCGCGAACCGGCCCGTCTGGCTCCGGCTCGAGTCGGCCGACGTCATCCACAGCTTCTGGGTGCCCCGCCTCGCGGGGAAGAAGGATCTCGTCCCCGCCTGGACGAACCACCTCTGGTTCACGGCGGAGCGGCCCGGGCTCTATCTCGGCCAGTGCGCGGAGTACTGCGGGACCCAGCACGCCCACATGCTCCTCCGCGTCTACGCCCATCCGCAGGACGACTTCGACGCCTGGCTCGATCGGCAGCGTCGTCCGGCGGTGGAGGATCCCGCGGTGGAGGCGGGACGACGCGTCTTCGTCGAATACGCCTGCATGAACTGCCACACGATCGACGGCACCAGCGACGGCATGTTCGGTCCCAACCTGACGCACCTCGCGAGTCGCGACACCATCGGTTCGGGCTTCATCACGCTCGACCGGGAGAATCTCAAGGCCTGGATCGACGACCCCCAGCGACTCAAGCCCGGCTGCAACATGCCGGCACTCAAGCTCGATCCGCAGGAGCTCGACCTCGTGGTCGACTACCTCATGACCCTTCGTTGACGGACCAGCCATGACGACCGCATCCGGACATCGAGATGGAGTTCCCGGCACGCGACCGCTTGCCGGCGAGCGGCGCGGCTTCTGGGAGTCCGTGATGGAGTGGTCGTGCTCGGTCGACCACAAGAAGCTCGGCCTGATGTACATCGGCTGCGGGCTCGTGTTCTTCCTCGTGGGCGGGCTCGAGGCGAGCTTCATGCGGCTCCAGCTCGCCCGCGCCGACCAGGACCTGATCTCCCCCGAGACGTTCAACCAGCTCTTCACGATGCACGGCACGACCATGGTCTTCCTGGTCGGCATGCCGATCCTGCTCGGCTTCGGGAACTACCTCGTCCCGCTGATGATCGGCGCGAGGGACATGGCCTTCCCCCGGCTCAACGCGTTCGGCTTCTGGCTGTTCGTCTTCGGCGGGCTGCTCCTCTACTTCAGCTACCTCGGCGCGGACGGCCTCTACGGGGCCGGCGTGGCCCCGGACGTCGGCTGGTTCGCCTACGCCCCGCTGACCAGCCGCACCTTCAGTCGCGGGAACCCGACGGACTACTGGATCCTCGGCATCATGGTCAGCGGCTTCGGGAGCATGACGACCGCGATCAACCTGGTCGCGACGACGCTCTGCATGCGGTGCCCGGGCATGACGCTCATGCGGATGCCCATGCTCGTGTGGATGATGCTCGTCGTCGGGGTGCTCGTGCTGGTCGCGATCCCGATCCTCACCGCCGCCCAGGCGATGCTCCTGTTCGACCGACAGCTCGGGGCCCACTTCTTCAACCCCGAGGTGGGCGGATCCGCCATCCTCTGGCAGCACCTCTTCTGGTTCTTCGGGCACCCCGAGGTCTACATCCTGATCCTGCCCGCGTTCGGGTTCATCAGCGAGATCATGCCGGTCTTCAGTCGCAAGGTCATCTTCGGCTATCCGCTGATGGTCGCGGCGACGGTGGGCATCGGGTTCATCTCGCTCGGGGTCTGGGCCCACCACATGTTCACGGTCGGCCTCGGGCCGGTGCTCGACTCGTTCTTCACCGCCGCCACGTTCCTGATCTCGGTCCCGACCGGCATCAAGATCTTCAACTGGCTCGGCACGATGTGGGGCGGCAGGCTCCGCTTCGACACGCCCATGCTGTTCGCCACCGGATTCGTGGCGATGTTCATCATCGGCGGCCTCACCGGCATCATGCTCGCCACGGTCCCGGTCGACTGGCAGCTCTCCGACAGCTACTTCGTGGTCGGGCACTTCCACTACGTGCTCTTCGGGGGCACGGTCTTCGGCATCTTCGGGGCGCTCTTCTACTGGTTCCCCAAGGCGACCGGTCGACTCCTCGACGAGCGTCTCGGCAAGTGGACCTTCTGGCTCCTCTTCATCGGCTTCACGCTGACCTTCATGCCGATGCACGTCAGCGGAGTCCTCGGCATGCCTCGCCGGATCTACACCTACGAGGTCGATCGCGGCTTCGAGATCTGGAACCTGATCAGCTCCATCGGCGTCCCGATCCAGGGCGCCGGCGTGCTCCTCTTCCTCTGGAACGTCGTCCGGACCCTTCGTCGCGGCGAGGTCGCGGGCGACGACCCGTGGGACGCCTGGACGCTCGAGTGGGGCACGAGCAGCCCGCCGCCGGAGTGGAACTTCGATCGCATACCGACCGTCACCAGCGCCCGCCCGCTCTGGGACCGCAAGCACCCGGAGGATGCCGATGCGCACTACGGCTGATCGACGGGAGGGAACGTCGTGAGCACCATCGCCGCGAGCATGCCGCAGGCGCCCATGTCGCGTGGACGCGTCGGGATGGGCCTCCTGATCTTCATGGAGAGCATCTTCTTCTCCGGCCTCATCGTCACCTACCTGTTCTACATCGGCCGCAGCTCGTTCGGCCCCCAGCCGGCGGAGGTCCTCGACCTCGGGCCGGTGATCGTCAACTCCATCTGCCTCTGGTCGTCGAGCGTGACGGTGTGGCTCGCGGTTCGGAGCCTCCGCAAGGGCTCGCTCGTCGCGTTCAACCTGTGGATGATCGCGACCGTCCTGCTCGGGATCGAGTTCATCGTGGGGACGGGCATGGAGTGGAGGAAGCTCATCCTCGAGGACGGGCTCACGATCCGGACGAACGTGTTCGGCTCGAACTTCTTCTCGCTCGTCGGCTTCCACGCCTTCCACGTCTGCGTCGGCCTGCTCCTGCTCCTCGGGACGCTCGTCCTCTCGCTGGCCGGGCGGATCCGGCCGGACCGCGATCACGAGCGGGTCGACGTCCTCACCTGGTACTGGCACTTCGTCGACGTGGTCTGGATCGCGGTCTTCCTGCTCGTGTACGTCGTCGGCCGAAGCGGCTCGGAGGTGATCCCATGAGCGGTCGGGAGACCGAGCGACCCGAGGTCCCGTACCTCCGCGCGATCCCGCGATCGACGCCGTGGCCCCTGGTCACCGCGTTCGGCGTGACCTTCCTCTTCGCGGGGATCGTCACGAATCCCGCGGTCAGCATCGTCGGGGCCGTCGCCGGGATCGTCGGGCTCGTGGGCTGGTTCCGCGAGGTCCTGCCCGGTGAACGCACCGAGGAGATCCCGGTGGAGCACGCCGCGGTCCCGCTGGACGCGCCCGACCTTCCGCCACCGCCGCAGGTGTCGAGTCGTCGGATCGTTCCCGAGGAGATCCATCCGTACCGGTCCGGCGTCCTCGGCGGTCTCGTCGGGGCGGTCGCGATGGCCGCGGTGGCGATCGCGTGGGGGCTCTTCGACCAGAAGGGGCCGTGGCTCCCCGTGAACCTCCTCGCCGGCATGGTGCTGCCTTCGGTCGGCGACGCGGACGCCGCGAAGCTCGGCGAGTTCGACGCCTCGTGGTTCCTGACCGCGTCGGCGCTGCACGTCGTCCTGAGCGTCCTCGTCGGCACGATCTTCGTCGTCGCGCTCCCGATGATGCCGAAGCGACCGCTTCTCGCCGGTGGCGTCATCGCCCCGGTGATCTGGACGGGCGTGGTCTTCGCGACGATCCGCATCACGAACCCGGTCCTCGAGGACTACATCTCGTGGCCGTGGTTCCTCGGCAGCCAGGTCGCCTTCGGGCTCGCCTGCGCCGCGGTCATCGCGAGATTCAACCTCGTGCGACTCCAGATCGGTCGGTCGTTCGCCGACCGCCTCGAGCTCGAGCGGGGACGGGAGGACGATCGATGAGTCATCGCCCGGCACGGCTCGTTCCGGCCCTCCTCCTCGCGGCGATGCCCGTGGGTTGCGACATCTACGACGACCTGCCGGGACGGCCCGCCCCCAATCCCGCGCCGGTCGCGGCGGCGAACACGCTCGAGGGCTTCCAGCGCGTCTGGTCCGATCGTTGCGCCGGCTGCCATGGTGCCGACGGCACCCTCGGCGCGGCTCGTCCGATGCGGGACGCGGAGTACCTCGAGGCCCTCGGTCGCGAGGAGATGGCGAGGTTGATCCGCGAGGGTGTTCCCGGCACGCGGATGCCGGCGTACGGCGGGCAGGCGGTGGATCCGATCCCCGATCCCGAGATCGAGGCGTTCGTCGAGGGCATGTACGCCGCCTGGGCCGGGCCGACCGACGAGGCGACCCCGGTGTCCGAGGGACTCCCCTGGGCGCACTCGGGCGGGGGGGACGCGGGTCGTGGTGCCACGATCTTCACGGCGAACTGCGCCTCGTGCCATCCGGCGCAGATGCCTCCGGGAGGTTCCGCCGACCCGCTGGTCGCGGGCAGCGTCACCGATCCCTTCTACCTCCGGCTGGTCAGCGACCAGCACCTTCGCAGCAGCATCGTCTTCGGCCGGTCCGATCTCGGCATGCCCGGGGCGGCGGGACCCTTCCGCGGTCCGGACGGCGGGACGACGACCCGCCCCCTCTCGGCCTCCGACGTCGACGACCTCGTCGCCTACCTCGCTTCGCAGCGCGACACCTGGCCGAGTCGCGACGAACGAGAGGATGGAGCCCCATGAGCAGCGAATCGAACGACCAGCACGAGAACGCCGAGACCGCCGGCGATGTCGCGAAGCCCGACTGCGAGAACTGC
>JAYZBK010000193.1:0-33726 GCA_036339295.1 Planctomycetota bacterium | reverse complement strand
GACCCGAAATCCACGACGTCGTTCCCTCGATCCGCCCGCCCGGCCAAAGGGGCGACCGCCGGCCCCGAGGGGTCGGCGGTCGCCGGTCGATCGAGGATCGATGTCCCGGATCAGCCGCGACGGCGACGGTTCGCGATGCCGGCCAGGCCGAACAGCGCGAGGGCGCCGGGGGCGGGGATGGCGATCATCGAGACCGCATCGATCGCGGCCGCGCCCTGGGCCTCGTAGAAGGCGCCGGTGACGAGGCGGATCTGGATCAGGACCGAGTCGGCCCCGTCCGGAGCGATCAGTCCGGCCATGCCGTTGAGCGCCCACTCGGTGCCGAGCGACCAGGTCTGCAGGCCGGTCGCGGAGCCCTGGGGCCCACCACCGTTGCTGCCGTCGCCGTCGAACCAGAGGACCTCGTAGAAGGCCACCGTGCCCGGACCCGCGAAGCCCTGGCCCGCGAAGGAGAAGTCGTACTCCTGGCCGCCGACGATCGAGCCGACGAGGGTCTGCTGCTGGATCTCGGCGACCGGGCCGTAGTCGGGGGCGCCCCTCACCGAGAGGCTCATGTAGCTACTACCTTCGTACGCCGAGGGGCCGCCGAAGCCCGGGCCGATGCGGTTGGCATTGGCGTACGCGCCCTTGTTGCCGCCGAAGATCTCGAGCTGGTTCCAGTTGTCGGCGTCGTCTCCGGTGCCGAGCTCGAATCCGCCGTTCATCACGATGTCGCCCATGGCCGGGACGGCCAGGACCAGCGCGCACACTGCTGCAAGCTTCTTCATCTCTCTGCTCTCCTCGGGAAGGGGAAGGGGAAACCGCCGGGAAGCGGAAGTGGGCCTCCGGAATGTAAGGGAGGGCTGTCTGGGATGCGACGAAAAACCACGTTTTCGATATCGGGAAGGCGGTTTTCCGGAAACCGAAAGCGTGGTTCGATGACCCTTCGAAACGACCTCTCGACCACGTGGAGGAAGCATCGAGAGGCTTCCCGCTACCGTGATCGCATGGTTTCCCTTCCGGCCATCCTTCTCTTCGTGACGGTCGCACTGCAGGTCGCGGCGCCCGACCGTTCGACTTCCTCGAGCCAGGTGGACGATCCGGTCACGCCGGGTTCGTTCGAGGTCATCGTCCTCGGCCGCGCCCAGGACGGCGGCCTGCCCCACCTCGGATGCGAACGTGGCTGCTGCGTGCTGGCTCGACGCGATGGTCGGGTCGAGACGCCGGCGTGCCTGGGGATCCACGATCGTTCGACGGGGAAGCTCCTGCTGGTCGAGGCGACGCCCGCGATCGAGGCGCAGGTCGGCATGCTCCACGAGGCGACCGGCACCGACGGCCGGGGGCGATCCCCGGTCGATGGCATCCTCCTGACGCATGCGCACATCGGTCACTACGCCGGCCTCATCCAGCTCGGCCGCGAAGTCGCTTCGACGCCTCGGACGCCGGTGTGGGTCACGCCCCGGTTCGCCGACTTCCTTCGCACCAACGGCCCGTGGAGCCAGCTCGTCGAGCTCGAGCAGATCGACCTGCGGGAGATCGTGCCGGGAACGACGGACGGGAAGGTGGCGGCGACCACCTTCGAGCCGCTGCCGGGCCTGAAGGTCGAGGCGTTCCTCGTCCCGCACCGCGACGAGTTCAGCGACACCGTGGCCTTCAAGTTCCACGGGCCGGAACGAACGGTGCTCTTCTGCCCCGACGTCGATCGCTGGGACGCCCACGAGGGCCTGCTGGAGGCGCTGCTCGACGGGGTCGACGTCGCCTACGTCGACGCGACGTTCTACGACGGTCGCGAGCTTCCGGGGCGCAACATCCTCGAGGTCCCGCACCCCCCGATGGTGCGGACCATGGAGCTGCTGGAGAAGGTCGGCCGGGAGACCCCCGGCCGCGTCCGCTTCATCCACCTCAACCATACGAACCCGGCGTTCAACCGGGCCGACCTCCAGGCGGAGATCCGCGAGCGTGGATTCCCGGTGGCCGAGGTCGGCGAGCGGGTCGGACTCTGATCCGCCGGCCGCTCAGCGGCCCGCTTCGATCCTCGTCAGCGTCGACTCCATCAGGGCGGAGGCGGCGGCATCGCGACGGTCCTCGCCCGGGATCGGGGCGAGCGTCTCGCCGGTCCGGGTGAAGAGGTCGCGGTCCTTGCACCAGCCGTGGAAGTCGAGCATCCAGTGGATCCCGTCGACATCCTCGGGGGCGTCGAACGCGATCTCCACGCCTTCGCCCGGCCCGATCGTGACGAGCGCCCCGTCGACGCCGGCGAGCAGTTCGTCGACCTCGCCGAACCGGGTGTAGCGACCGAGCTGGTGTCGGACGTCCCAGAGGGGGCTGCGATCGGACCAGTCGTAGTCGGGGCAACGCTGGGGCCCGTCGATGCGACGGGGGAACCCGATCGCGGAGAAGCGACTCGCGACCGGCGAGCGTTCGATCCGCCGGGCCTCCGCCGGAGCCGGTTCGCCGATCACGACGCGAAGTCGGTCCCAGTAGATCTCCTGGTTGGTGCGGATGCGGACCGCGTCGCAGCCCTCGGGCAGGGCATCGAGGGGGTACGCCGCGGTCCGCGGCATGCCTGCGGGATAGCCGAAGTTCGACTGCACCACCTGCCATCGCCCGTCGCCGTCGCGGGCCTCGAGGGTCGGGGCGTCGTAGGTCGCTTCCGCCTGCCAGGCCGCGAACATCGTCTGGGCGTACGGGTATTCGACCCAGCCGTCCATGAGCAGCCACGGGCGGGCGTCGGGCGTGGTCGCCGGGATCGGCCGATCGAACTCGATCGTGACCACGTGATCCTCGGCGAGGCGGCCGATGAAGCGACGGTCGAGCTCGGGCACCGGCGCCGCAACGCGGTCGACGGTCGTGATGGTGTCGAGGATCGAGGCGCCGCGAGCGTCGGTCGCCGCGACCGGGTCGAGCGTCGTCCGGTGGAAGATCGGTTCGCCGGTGGCCGCCGGTCCCGCGATCGCGAGTCGCTCATCGACCGCGAGCGACCATCCCTCGGGGAGGGACCAGCCGATCAGCTCGACGGCGTCGAGGTAGCAGACCTCCTCCATCGGTTCGCAGACGACGATCCGGAGGCGTCCATCGGCATCGGGGGCGAGCGAGCCCGCGGGCATCGGGAATCGTTCGAAGGGTCGGGGTTCGCTGTAGACGCCCGGCTCGAGCAGGTAGCCGATGCCCGCCACGCCGAGGACGTCGCTCACGAATCGGAAGTCCTCGCCGTCGTGACCGAAGAGGACGGGGCACGAGGACACCTGGCGCTGGATCTCGGGGATGCGGTCCACGACGCCCGCCGCCAGCGTCGGTCCGGCTCGCTCGCCGTCGCCGAAGCCCGGCACCTCGCCCTGGAAGAGACCGTCGGGCCAGTCGATGAGAAGGAACGAGACGGCCGGGGCGGCGCCCAGGCCGAACGGCATCGGTTGTCGCGACTGGCCCGGGCCGGAACCGGGGCGGAGGTTCGGCTGGATCGTCCATCGGTCGTCGATCCGGGCGGCGACGATGGCGCCGATGCCGTCGGCATTCGTCCGGAGCGACTGCGTGGCGTCCTCGGTGCCCGCCAGCTCGATCGCGGTGAAGGGCCAGCGACCGAGGCCGGCGTCGACGAGGATCGGTCGGGCGCTGCCGGCGCGGTCGACCGCGATCGCCGAGAAGCCGCGTTCCGGGTCGAGCAGGACGGGCGACCAGCCCGCCATGTCCTCGAGGCCGAGCATGTCGTCGACGACCGGTTCGAGCGTGCCGTCGCCGTCCTGGTCCATCACGGCGAGATTGGACGGGGGATGCGGGACCTGCCGGATCGTCTCCGCGGCCCACGTGCCCTCGTCGCCGGGGGCCCATCGGGCGAGGTTGCCGAGGTCGTCGACCGTCACGAGGTCCATGACCCCGTCGCTGTCGAGGTCGCCGCTCGCGGCGAGGCGGATGTCCGCGGCGCGAAGCGCGTCGAACCGACGGTCGTCGTGCGAGTACGACCAGAGTCGGTCGTTGAGATGGACGAGATGGGAGGCGTCCTCGCGGAGGATGAGGAGGTCGAGGTCGCGCGACCCGTCGAGGTCGGCGGCCAGCACGCGAAGCGAACCCTCGCCGCCGCCGATGCCCGCCTCCGGTGCGATGTCCCGGAACCCGCCGTCGCGGTCGTTGTTCCAGAGCCGATCCGGACCGTCGTACGCGATCGCGACGATGTCGAGATCGCCGTCGTGATCGGCGTCCACCAGCAGGCCGTCGACGGTGCGGTGGTCGCCTCCGCCGACACCGGCGGTCTCCGTCGCGTTCGACCATCCCCCGGCCTCGTCCCGAAGCCAGAGCTGGTCGGGCCCGTTCCGGCCGACGAAGGCGTCGACGCGGCCGTCGTGGTCGAGATCGCCGAAGCTGAAGAGATTCGCCTCCTCGATCGACGCGAGGGGATGGTCGCGATCGAGCGTCCAGCCGGCGTCGGTCCTCATCAGCACGGCGTTGCCGCCGTCGGCCAGGCCGTTCGCCACCACGAGGTCGAGCACGCCGTCGCCGTCGAGATCCGCCGCCGAGACGGCGCGGCTCGGGCCGCCGTCGGACCGCCACGGGCGGTCGGACTCGCCGGTTCGCCACGCCTCGTCGGCGACATCGGTCGCCAGCGGGGTGGGAGGAAGCCAGGCGGCTCCCTCCGGCTTCTCCACCTCGGCCGCCTGGACGGCGTGCGGGGCCGCCATGGCCTT
Source organism: Planctomycetota bacterium (assembly GCA_036339295.1). Classification (GTDB taxonomy): domain Bacteria; phylum Planctomycetota; class Phycisphaerae; order Phycisphaerales; family SM1A02. The sequence continues at coordinate 29,071 of JAYZBK010000193.1, read as the reverse complement.
CGTGCCGAGGCGACCGTAGATCGGCTTGACCGACACCGCGCGGGGATTGGTCTCGAGTCGTTCGAACGTCCCGAGCGCCTCGTCGCTGGTCTCGTCGTCGCCGATCCGGGCGGCGACCGATCCGATGCGGTACCAGCCGGATCGCAGGTACGGATCGAGTTCCACCGCCCTTCGGTACGAATCGAGGGCGGTCTGCGGATCCTCGCGTTCGGTGACCAGACCGAGGTGGTACCAGCCGTAGGGATCGGTCGGGTCGGTCTCGACGACCTGCTCGAACCGGGTCCGGGCGATCTGGTCCTCGCCGGCCCGCTGTTGCAGGACGCCGGAGACGTACGCGATCCGGACGTCGTCGGGGAACTCCTGGTGGAGCGACTCGAGCGTGTCGAGGGCATCCTGCTCGTCGGTCTCGAGCTGGCGATTCATCGTCGCGATCGCCAGGTCGACGCGGGCGTCGGTTCGTTCCGGATCCGCGGCCACCACCTCGGCGAGGACGTCGACCGCGTCGGCGTACTCGTACCGGGCGAGGAGTCCGGCCGCCTTGCGGTGCGCCGCATCCAGGACCCCGGCGTCGGTGGTCGGGGACGGGTCGCCGGAGGGCTCGCCGCAGGCGGAGAGGAGGAGGGTCGCGACCGAAGCGGCGACCACGACCGTCACGCGAGTCGAGTTCATGTCCGGAGTCTACGCCGCTCGCGATCCGCGACGGGATCCGGAACGCCGACTCTCACTTCCCCAGTCGGATGCCGAGGGGGGCGACGCGGACCCTGGGATCGCCGATGGTCCCGGTGACCACGTACTTGGCGAGCCGGTCGGTGATGAGGCCGGTCAGTTCCCCGATCACCCCCGCGGTCGACTGGAGGCCCTCGAGGGGGCCCGCATTGAGCTCGAGGTCGAGCGTCCGGTCGAACGCGATCGTGCCGGTCCCGCGAGCCCCGATGGGCCCCGAGAGGGCGGACAGCTTGGTGAGCGTCAGCCGTTCGTCGCCGAGGGTGAACTTCGCGGTGATCCAGTCCTTCGCCGACGGCCTCAGCGTCACGATGCGCATCAGCTTCGCGAGGCTCCGGACGAGCGGGCCGCCGGTGAACCGTCCGTCGACGACCTCGATCTCGCCGCCTCCCCCGAGGCTGGCCAGGGGACGGCCGAGGTTGGTGTCGATCTCGAGCCCGCCCGAGAGGAGGCCGGCCACCTTGACCGGGTCGTCGGCGTCGATGCGGTGGATCTTCGAGATGTCGATGCGGTCGGCATCGAAGCTGCCGAAGAGGCGAAGGCCCGACGCCACCTTGATCGCGGTGTCGAGGGCGGCCGCGGGCACGTAGTCCGCGGAGAAGGACTGGAGCTCCGCGACGCGCTCGGCGACCTGCGGGTCGTCGTCCTTCGTCGGAGGCGGGGGGGGCGCCTGGTCGGTCGAGGATCGGGCGAGTTCGTCCGCGGTCCGACCGCGGGCCACCTCGTCCGCGATCCGGATGTTCCCGGAGAACGTGCCGTCGAAGAGCTCGAAGTCGAAGGGGTCGACCACCAGGACCTCGTCCTCGTAGCGGCCTTCGAGCCGGCCCTTCGAGAGCTCGATCAGGTATTCGTCGGCGGCGAACCGGGTCGGCCTGAGGTCGAGGGAGAAGGTCGTGCGGTCCGAGCGTGGATCGTCGAGGGCGAAGACGCCCTTGAGCGTCGCGTCCACCCGGCCCTCGACCTGTCGATCGCGGACGAAGTCCTGGAACTGCGGGGGAAGATGGCCGGCCGATTCATCGTCGATCGTCACGTCGAGATCGAGGCTGTCGATCTCGGCGACGAGGGTGTCGATGTCGAGGCCGCCGTCGATGTCGATCTTGAAGAGGTTCTCGCGGGTCAGCGTCGTGTCGATGCCGTACCAGCCGGGCCCACGCCCGAGATCGACGGTCCTGGCGCCCTTCCTGCCCTTGTTGTTGATCTCGAAGTCGAGCTGGTCGAGCACCATCTTGTTCGGGTTGTCGACCAGCGAGTACTCGAGGGTCAGGTCCCGGACGGCGATTCGATCGATCGCGAAGATGTCGCTGACGGGTCGATCGTCGGTCGAACCGCCCGAGCCCGAGAGGAGGTCGCTCCAGCCGGCCACCGCGCCGGACGTGCTCGTGGTGAACCGGGCCGTGACCTGCTCCAGGCGGAAGTCCCGGAAGACCAGCGGGCCGGAGACGATCGGGAGCCGGTCGAGCGTGATTCCGACCCGGGGCGCCTCGAGGATCCTGACCTCCTTGCCGGCCTCCGTCTTCGAGGTCAGTCTCAGGTCGACGAGATCGACCGACAGCGGGAAGGTGTACTCGAGCCGGCCGAGTTCGACCTTCGGCTCGAGCAGGCCCTCGGCGATGGCGAGCAGCTCCCGGCGGATCCACGGTTCCGCCGCGTCCGCGACGAGCGGGATCCAGAGCGGGGAGGCGACGGCGACGCCTCCGAGCGTGCCTCCGATCCATGCCAGCACCTTCCATCGTCGTCGCATCGATCGTCGGCTCCGTCGGCTGGAAACGGAACGACGCGACGAGCCTCGTCGTCGCGTCGTCTGGAATGGCGATGGGCGGACTCGAACCGCCGACCTAAGGTTTATGAATCCTTCGCTCTAACCAGCTGAGCTACATCGCCTCGAAGCGGCCCTCGGGGGCGTCCGGGGGATCGGGGTCGCGATCCGCCGCGACGACCGTCGGGTCGAATCCAAGATGGTACCCGGGCCTCGGATGCCGTCAAGGAGGCCCGAGGGGGCGGATCAGGCGGGGGTGGTGCAGCCGTTCTCCTGCCGGATCCAGCGTCGGCCGGCCGGGGTCGCGGCGAAGCCGGGGTCGCGACCGGCGATCGCGGCCGCCACCAGGCCCATGAACAGGGGCTGGGGGGCCAGCGGCCGGCTCGTCAGCTCCGGGTGGTACTGCGCCGCGATGAAGTACGGGTGCCGGTCGCGAGGCAGTTCGAGGACCTGCATGATCGGGTGCTCGGGGTGTCGGCCGCTGAAGACGAGGCCCGACTCCTCCATCGTGGCGATGAACTGGGGGTCGACCTCGTACCGGTGCCGGAACCGCTCGCGGATGATCGTCCGGTCCTCGTTGAGGAAGCTGGCCAGCGACGACGGGCGGAGCACCACGTCCTGGGCTCCGAGTCGCATGGTGCCGCCCATGATCCCCTCGAGCTCCTTCTGGTCCGGAAGCTCCGAGATGAGGGGCGTCGACGCGTCCGGCACGAACTCCGTGGAGTTCGCATCGGCGAGTCCGAGGACGTGCCTGGCGTACTCGATCACCGCGACCTGGAAGCCGAGGCAGATCCCGAGGAAGGGGATCCGCTGCTCGCGGGCGTGCTGCACGCAGCGGATCTTCTCCTCCACGCCGCGGACGCCGAACCCGCCCGGCACGATGATCGCATCGAGGCCCTCGAGCACCTTGCTCGGATCGTCGGCCACGGCGACCTCCCCGGTGTCGATCCAGGTGGTCTCGATGTCGCATCCGAAGTGGATGCCCGCATGCTCGATCGCCTTGTCGATCGAGGCGTAGGCATCGCGCAAGGCGACGTACTTGCCGGGGATCCCGAGCGTGATCGAGTGGTCGCGCTTCGCCACGAGGCTCGCCGAGAAGGAACTCCAGTCCTCGCGCGCCGCATCCTCGTGGACGGTGTCGACTCGATCGTGCAGCTGCAGCATCGAGAGGATCTCCCGATCCAGCCCCGCCTTCCGCATCTCCTCGGGGATCAGGTACACCGATTCCCGGTCGTGCATCGAGAAGATCCGGTTCATCGGGACGTTCGAGAACATCCCGATCTTCTCCATGACCGTCTCGGTGACGGGACTCTTCGCCCGGCAGGCCACGAGGCTCGGCTGGATGCCGGCCTCCATGAGGCGCTTGATGCCCAGCTGGGCGGCCTTGGACTTCTGCTCGCCGAGGATCTGCGGCTCGATGATGTAGGTCAGGGCGACGAAGCAGGTCGACTCCGGTCCCTCCTCGAACGCGAGCTCGCGCAACGCCTCGATGTAGAAGCCGTTCTCGTAGTCCCCGGCGGTGCCGCCGACCTCCACGAAGACCACGTCCGCGGGGCCGCCGTCCTTGCCGCCGCGCATCGCCAGTTCGCGGAGCTTGTACTTCACGGCCCCGGTCACGTGCGGGATCATCTGGACGTCTCGGCCGAGGTAGCCGCCGCGTCGCTCGCGGTCGAGCACCTCGGTGTAGACCTGGCCGGCGGTGATGTAGTTGCGGCGAGTCAGGTCGAGATGGAGCATGCGCTCGTAGGTCCCGAGATCCATGTCGGTCTCGAGTCCGTCGTCCAGCACGAAGACCTCTCCATGTCGGTAGGGGTTCAGCGTGCCGCTGTCGATGTTGAGGTAGCCCTCCATCTTGATCGGCGCGATGGACAGGCCCTTGTCCTGCAGGAGCTTGGCGAGGGAGCTCGAGAAGATGCCCTTGCCCAGTCCGCTCATCACGGTGCCGATCACGACCACGAACTTCGTCCGGCCTCGCTCGTAGCCCACCGGCTCGGGGCTGTACCACTCCGTCCCGACACCCTCGCCCCGGCCGAAGCTGGCGAGGAATTCGGCGTCCCCGGGCGCGTCGGAATCGCTCCCGGAACCGTTCCCCGGAGGGGGATTCTGGGAGGAGCCGGCCTCGAAGTCCGGACTGCGGAGGGGCTGGTTTGGCGAGTGGTGCATAGTCGAGCGTACCGCGCTTCGGGGCGCCGGCTCAAGCGGCGATCCCGTTTCGAACGCCCGTCCCCACCCGTGGCGGTCCCCGGACGGTCAGGCTCCGGCGGTGCGGAAGCGTTCGACGAAGGCCCGGTACTGCGACTCGGTGTCGATGCCGCCACCGTGGGCGGCGAACTCGGCGACCGCGATGGCTCCGCCGTGCTCGAGCACCCGGAGCTGCTCCAGCCGCTCGAGTCGTTCCAGCGGAGCCTCCGGCCACGCGGCGAATCGGGGGAGGAACTCCGCCCGGTAGGCGTAGAGCCCGACGTGGCGGCGGAGCGATCCCGTCCCCGAGGATCGATCCGCCTCGTCCCGGACGCGGGGGATCCTCGCCCGGCTGAAGTAGAGCGCCCGGCCCGAGGTCGAGACCACGACCTTGACGATCGAGGGATCGTCCGGATCGTGATCGGGGTTCCAGGGGGAGGCGATGGTGGCCATGTCGGCCCCGGGATCGGCCTCGAGGGCCCGGATCACCGCGTCGATCGCCTCCGGTTCGATCTCGGGCTCGTCCCCCTGGACGTTGACGACGATCGACCGCGGGGGGATCCGGTCGCCGAGCCGTTCGACGACCTCCGCCAGCCGACTGGTGCCGTTGGGATGCTCGCCGGTCCGGATCGCCTCGATCCCGTCGGCCCTCACGACGTCGAGGATCTCCGGGTCGGGGGCGGTCACGAGGACCTCGTCGACCAGCGTGGCCATCGCGGCTCGGTCGGCCACGTGGAGGACCAGGGCCCGTCCGGTCTCGGCCGCCAACGGCTTGCCGGGGAATCGGGTGGAGGCCATCCGGGCGGGGATGACGGCGACGACCGGGTGCTCGGAACTCAGGCGTCGAGGTCCTTGATCAGGGCGTCGACTTCCTTCCGCTTGACCCTGATGTCGCGGTACCCGATGTCCTTCCGGACGATCTCGGAGCAGATCTCGGCCGCCTCGCGGGCGTCCTCGATCGACCGGGAATCGCGGGCGAGGTCCATCAGGCTCTGCATCAGGTCGTAGCGGATCGGGAGCTCGCGTTCCTTCTCCGTCCCTTCGATCCGGTCGAGCGCCTCGCGGAACTCGCCGACCGCCTCCTGGTGCCAGCCCTCGTGGCCGAAGCACTTGCCGAGCATGTGCGTGGCACGGGTCCGGTACTTGGCCTCGTCCTTGCACTGCTGGAACATGGCCATGGCCTCTTCGTGGTGGCCCCGCTCGTACTCGATGAGCCCGAGCTCGAACTTGATTCCACGATCGGTGGGGTACTTGGCGACCCGCTCGTTGAACTCCGAGGACCGCAGCTCGAGGAGCTCCGCCTTGAGGGCGAGCGTCGCCTCGCCCTCGGGGTCGCTCTCCGTCAGGGCCCGCAGTTCCTTGGTCATCCGGCCCATGCGGACGTCGCCCGCGTTCATCCGGAAGCGGTACTGGCTCGTGGTCTCGAAGCCCCGGGTGTAGACCTCGATGGCCGTCGCGTCGTCCTCGGCGGTGTCCCGCCGTCGGAGCAGCTGGGCGTACTTGTTGACGGCCTCCGGGCTGTCGGGATTCTCCTCGAACTCCGTTCGAGCCCGGTCGAGGGCTCGTTCGGCGCTCGCGCCGCCCGAGAGGCTCTCGGCGTCCTGGAGCTCCGCCTGGCGATCGGCGTCGCGGACCATCTTCCGGAAGTCGCCGGAATCGCCTTCCTTGGACTGGTTGAAGCCGCCCTCGGTGATCGCCCGCTGTGCGCTGAGTTCGTTCAGCTCGGAGATCAGGTCGCTGTCCGACGGGTCGAGCGCGATCGCCTTCTCGGCGGCGGCGAAGGCCTCCTTCCACGCGTCGACCGCGGAGAACGCCTCCTTCCCCGTCACCCAGAGGTTCTTGTTCTGCTTCTTCGCCTTGGTCATCATCGCGAAGACGCGAGGGGCGAGCCACTGGCCGAATTCGGTCTGGCCGGCCTTCGCGACCGCCTGGATCAGCTTCATCGCGACGGCGAGGTTGTTGATGTCCCGGGCCCAGGCGAACTCGTAGGCGGCCATCCGGTCGGCGGGATTCGGCCCGTCGATCGCCTTGACCTCCTTGGACGGCGCGGCCTTCCCGCCGGCCTGGAGGTGTCGGATGCCCATTTCGTAGATCGCCTCGTGGGCGGTCATGTTCCCGGGATCGAACCGGATGCCGCGGGCGTAGAGATCGATCGCGTAGGCGAAGTTCCCGGTCTGGGCGACGGTCCGCGCGTGCTCGAAGAACTTCGCGGCCTTGTGAGGCTCCGGCTGCCATTCGGCGGCCGAGGCGCCCGTCGCGTCGTTCTGCTTCTTCTTTCCGAACAGCGCCACGCTTCGCTCCTTGGGGGATCCGGCCGCGAGCCCTCTCCCGGGCCCGTCGAAGGCCGGTCCGGCCCGGCTTCCGGATCGTGCAGCGTACCGCCCCACCCTGAAGCCGGTCAATGGTGGCAAGGGCTCGGGACGGGGCCGTCCTCGACTACCATCCCGTCGTGGACGACGCCCCGCTCCAGATCGTGCTCTACCCGCACCCCGTGCTCGGCGAGGTCGCCGCGGAGGTCCCCGTGGTCGACGACTCCGTCCGCGGCCTGGCCGCTCGGATGATCGAGGCCATGTACGAGGCCGACGGGGTCGGGCTGGCGGCGCCCCAGGTCGGGCACGCCCTGCGGATGTTCGTCGCCGATGCGCGGGAGTCCGAGGAACCCGACCCGGTCGTCTTCATCAACCCCGAGCTCGAGATCTCGGGGCAGATGGAGATCGCGGAGGAGGGGTGCCTGAGCATCCCGGAGATTCGAGTCATGGTCCGTCGACCGGTGGCCGCGAGGATCACCGCGACCGGTCTCGACGGCGAGCGGTTCACGATCGAGAGCGACGGATTTCCGGCACGGGTCTGGCAGCACGAGTTCGATCATCTCGAAGGCACGCTGATCACCGACCGGATGAGCCCGCGAGATCGTCTCGTCCACCGACGGGCGCTGAAGGAGATGCGTCAGTCCTTCGAGTCCCGGGGTGGCGCCTGACCGCGCCGACGGAGTCCGACCATCGTGAGAGTCGCCTTCCTGGGATCGGGTGAGTTCGGGCTTCCGAGCCTCGAATCCATCGCGTCGCGGCACGAGGTCCCGCTGGTCGTCTCCCAGCCCGATCGCCCCGCGGGGCGCGGGCGGCGGACCACGCCGACCCCGGTGGCGGCCCGCGTGCTCGCGGCCGCGGGGAACGATGCCGACCCGCTCGCGAACACGCGACTCGTGCGAACCGACTCGGTCAACGATCCGGACATCCTCCGGATCGTGGCGGACGCCGAGCCCGACTGTCTCGTGGTGATCGCGTTCGGCCAGAAGATCGGTCCCGGGCTGCTCGAGGAGAGGTTCGCCGTCAACCTCCACGGCTCGGTCCTGCCGCGATGGCGCGGGGCCGCCCCGATCAACCGGGCCATGATGGCGGGGGACCCGACGAGCGGCGTCAGCGTGATCTCGCTCGCCGAACGCATGGATGCCGGGGCGATCCACGCCACGCGCGAGACGGCGATCGATCCGGCGGAGACCGCGGGCGAACTCCACGATCGACTCGCGCTCCTCGGTCCCGAGGTCCTCGCGGAGGTGCTCGATCGGTTCGCCGAGGGGATCATCCGGACCATGGACCAGGACGATCGGCTCGCCACGCACGCGGCCAAGCTGTCCCGGAAGGACGCGACGGTCGACTTCTCGGTGCCCGCGGAGACCGTGCGGGCGATGGTGCACGGGCTCGTTCCGTGGCCGGGATGCGAGGTCTCGGTCGTCGTGCCCGAGGGAACCGAGGGTCCGGACCGACTTCGGATCCACCGGGTCGCGGTCGTGGATTCGAACGAGATCTCGGATCGGAGGATCGGGACGATCGACGAGGACGGCGTCGTCGCCTGCGGTCGGGGTCTCGTGCGACTGCTCGAGGTCCAGGTCGCCGGTGGTCGGGCCATGCCATGGAGCGACTTTCGTCGCGGCCGGGCCCTGCCCGGCGGGACGATCCTCGGGCCGCTTGCGGGGAAGGCGGCCGGATGAAGCGACCGGCGACCCGCGACCGCTTCCCCCGGACCCTGTGGGATCTCCTTCGCCCCCTCAAGAAGCGGCCGGTCCGGGAGGCGTCCCCGACCACGGTGGTCGCCCCGGCTCCCCCGGCGCGATCGAGGAGGTCGAACGCGAAGACGTCCTCGACCCCGTCGATGAAGGATCGCTACGACGAGCTCGTGGCGGAGATGAAGCGGCGGCACGGGATCCGCGTCGCGCGGTGGCGATCGAGCACGAGTGGGTGCGCCTGGCAGGTGCACTACCGCGACGGCACCATGGCTCGATTGATCGAGTCGCCCTACCCCCGCGGTCCGATGAGCTGCGCGGTCTTCCTCCACGAGGTCGGGCATCACGCGATCGGATTCGGGACCTACCGCCCTCGATGCCTCGAGGAGTTCCACGCGTGGCGATGGTCCTTCGAGACGATGATCGAGTACGACCTGAACCTCACCGAAGCGGTGCGGCGTCGCCGCGACGAAGCGATCCACTACGCGGTCCAGAAGGCGATGCGGCGGGGACTGAAGCGACTGCCGGTGGACCTCCTGCCGTTCCTCGAGCCGCCGTCCCCCGAAGCTCCGCCGTTCCCGGCCCTGATGGAGCCGGTCCCCGTCGAGCGTCCCGCCGGGCAGCCCTCCCCGTCCACCGAGGCCTCGGTATCGGACGTCGTCCCGGGCTGACGAGTCGCCGACGTCCATCCCACGCCCGGGGAATCGACTCGATCATCGACTGGACGTCGAGACGCCGCTCCATCGCGTCGATTCTCCCTGCATGGCTCCAAGCCCCGAAGGTCACGCTCCATCGGTCGATCACCGTCCGTTCCCGGCCCAAGGCGCGCCGGCATCGGCGGGAGGTGGTCGACTCCGACTCGTCCTTCGCCTGCTGGGGCCGCCGGCACTCGACCTCGAGTCGATCCTTCTCGCGTCCAGTGGATGTTCCGTGATCCTGCTGGCGGTGGCCCTCGAGGTCTTCGGGGCGGGAACGATCGAGGTGCCCCTGCCGGTGCTCGGGTTGCTCCTCGGCGCGGGCGTCGTCCTCCTGGGCGTCGCCGGCCGGCGCTGGCACCGCGCCTGCCGGATCGAGATCTCGCGCCACCTGCTTCGAACCGATCGATGCGGCTGCTGCGGGCATGCCCTCGTCCCGACGTCGAGCGAGTCGGGGCGGCCCGGCTCACCGGCCATCGGCTCGTGGCATTGTCCCGAGTGCGGCTCCCGATGGAGTCGCCGGACGCGGCAGGCCTCCTCGGATGGCGTGCGGGCGGATCGCAGCCGGGGATCCGCGACGACGAAGTCCGGCCGCGGTCACGAGACCAGGCCCGCGGTCGGCCCTCGACCGTTGCTGGGCGAGATCGCCGGCCGGCTGGCCGGTCGTGAACGCTGGTGGCTGGTTCGCTGCCTGGGGCAGGAGCTGGTCAACGACCGGACGACGAACCTCCTGGTGCTCGGAGGGGGATCCATGGTCCTGCTCGCGGTCGTGCTCGGTCTGGTCAAGGGCGGACCGGTGCCGGCCCCGATCCCCGTGATCGCGGGGCTCGGCGGGATCGGACTGCTCCTCTTGGTGATCGCCGCCGCGCGATGGAGACGGCTGCTGCGTTCGGAGGTCGTCCAGTACCTCCTCCGTCTCGACCGCTGCGGCTGCTGCGCCCACCCGCTTGCGACGACCCCGGGCGAGCTGAGGGCGAGGGAATCCTCCGCCGTCCAGCGTCGGGTGTGCCCGGAGTGCGGCGCCCTCTGGGGGGCGGTCGTGACCTTCGAGTGCGAGGCCGAGAGTCGCCGGAAGGTCGCCTGAGGTCCGGTCGAGCCCCGAACCCGACTACGATCGGGCCCGATGGGCTTGAAGACCGACCAACTCGACTACGACTTCGACCCCGCCCTGGTGGCGGTCGAGCCGGCGAAGCCTCGCGATGCCGCCCGCCTGCTCGAGGTCAGGCTTCCGCCCCTCGGGTCGAACGCGGACGGCCTCGAACTCGTCGACCGACGCGTCTCCGAGCTGCCGGACCTTCTCCACGCCGGGGATCGCCTCGTCCTGAATCGAACCCGGGTCGTCCCGGCGCGGATCCATGCCCTCCGCGAGGACACGAACGGGCGGGTCGAGGGGTTGCTCGCCGAGGTGGTCGAGCCCGGATGCTGGTGGGCGATGCTTCGGCCGGCTCGTCGGCTGCGGCCCGGTGGCATCCTCGTCGTGCTCGATCGAGAGGGGCGTCCGTCGTCGCTTCGACTGCACCTCGAGGCGACGGACGAGGAGGGGAGGCTCCGGGTGCGCCTCGTCGATCCGGAGGCGCCGTCCGAGGATCCGCGGAAGCTGGAGTCCCGACTGCATCGGGAGGCCGGGCACGTGCCGCTGCCGCCGTACATCATCAAGGCGCGACGGGACCGCGGGATGGTGGAGGAGGAGCCCGAGGACCGGGTCCGGTACCAGACGACCTTCGCCGGGGATCACGATCGGACGGCCTCGGTCGCGGCCCCGACCGCCGGCCTCCACTTCACGCCCGCACTGCTGGAACGAGCGGTGCAGGGAGGGTGCGAGGTGATCCCGGTCTCCCTCGAGGTCGGGGCCGGGACGTTCAAGCCCGTCGAGACCGAGGATGTCTCCGACCATCGGATGCACGTGGAACGCTGCGTGGTCGAGCCGGAGTCGCGCCGGCTCCTCGATCGCGCCGAGGCGGATCGTCGCGACGGCACGGGCCGACTGGTCGCGGTCGGCACCACCTCGGTCAGGACCCTCGAATCGATGCCGTCGCACGGAGAGGACGCCCCGGATCGACCGATCGCGTGGGAGACCGACCTCCTCATCCAGCCCGGCCATCGATTCCGCCGGGTCGACGCCCTGCTGACCAACTTCCACCAGCCCAGGTCGACCCTTCTCGCCCTCGTCGCCGCGATGACCGGGATCGATCGGCTGCACCGCATCTACGAGGAGGCGGTCCGACGTCGGTACCGACTCTTCAGCTACGGCGACGCGATGTTCATCCACCGTCCCGGGGATTCTCCCGCTCGATGAACGGCGATTGGAGTTCGACGGTTCGATGCGTCGATCCCATCATCACGCAGGCTGCACAGGAATCCGCATGGCCGGTGTCGACTCGCTCGAGGCACTCCTCCGGACCGCGGCCCGGTTGCGACCCGACCTCAAGGTCGAGGTGGTGGCGGGGACCGTGGACGGCTGTCGCATCGGCCGGATCGACGACGACAGTCGCAGGATCGGCCCGGGCGACCTGTTCGTCGCCCGGCCCGGGACGGTGTCGGACGGGGCGGCCCACATCGCCGACGCGGTGGCGGCCGGGGCGGCGGCGATCCTCGGGGAGGCCCCCGACCCGCCCGGCGTCGAGGGTGGCCAGCGGGCCGTCCGCCTTCGCGTCGCGGAGCCGCTCGAGGCGGGCGTCGCCTTCGCGAGGGCCCGCTGGGGCGATCCGGCCGACCGCCTGCGGATCGCCGGGGTGACCGGGACCAACGGGAAGACCACCGTCGCCACGTTCATTCGCCAGCTGGTCGCCGGGACGATCGGGCCGTGCGGTCTCGTCGGGACGATCGAGACCCACGACGGTCGGGCCGCCCGGCCGGCTCGGGTGACGACCCCCGGCCGCATCGAGCTCGTGGAGCTGCTCGCGGGCATGGTCGACGCCGGTTGCGACCGGCTCGCGATGGAGGTCAGCAGCCACGCCCTCGACCAGGGAAGGGTCGCGGACCTCGACTTCGAGGTCGCGATCTTCACGAACCTCTCGGGCGACCACCTCGACTACCACCGCACCATGGAGGCCTACGCGGAGGCGAAGGCCCGCCTGTTCGACGGCCTCGGACGGGAGGGGGTCGCGGTGGTCAATCTCGACGACCCCGCGGCCGAGCGCATGCTCAGGAACGCCGGCGGTCGACGGATCGGCATCTTCCGTCGCGGGGCGGCTGCGTCGAGGACTGGACACGCGAGGGTCGATCGGTCGGTCTCGTACGAGATCGTGGCGATCGAACCCGCCGGCATGGTCGTCCGGGTCGCCGGGCTCGGGGGCGACGGTCCGGACGGCGTCGGCATCGAGATCCCACTTCGCCTCCACGGGGCGTACAACGCCTTCAACGTCACCGCCGCCCTCGTGTCGGCGATCGAGCTCGGGGTTCCGGTCGATGATGCCGCCGCGCTGGCCTCCCGCCTCGAGGCGCCCCGTGGCCGGCTCGAGGCCGCGCACGACGTCGCCGCCGGCGATCGCGTTCGCGTGTTCGTCGACTACGCGCATACCGATGACGCGATCGCGACCGTCCTGGCGGCGATGCGCGACTCGGTGCCCGAGGGTGGGCGTCTCGTGGCGGTCATCGGGGCGGGTGGTGATCGCGATCGCGGCAAGCGGCCACGCATGATGCGGGCGGCCCTCGACCATGCGGATCGCGTCGCGGTGACCAGCGACAACCCCCGCACCGAGGATCCCGAGGCGATCGTCCGCGAGGTGGCCTCCGGCGCCGGACCCGGCGAGACCGCGGACTACTTCATCGAGGTCGATCGGCGTCGGGCGATCGACCGCGTGGTGCAGGAGGCCGACGACGGCGATGTCGTGGTGATCATGGGCAAGGGTCACGAGGCGTTCCAGCTCGTCGGCGTCGAACGTCGGCCGTTCGACGACCGGGCGGTGGCCGTCGAGGCCCTCGAACGGAGAAGGGGGGCCGGCGGGTGATTCGATCGACCCTCTCCGAGATCGCCGATGCGTGCGGTGGACACCTCGTGTCGGCCCTCGACGGTGCCGGGGATCGGACGATCCACGGCGTCGGGATCGACACGCGAGGCGACCTCGCGGGTCGGCTGTTCGTCGCGATCAGGGGGGAGCGACACGACGGCCACGACCACGTCGCCACCGCCTTCGAGTCGGGGGCGGTGGCCGCCCTCGTCTCCGCCGATCGGCTGGATCGGGAGTCGGTCGCCACCTCGGCCGACCGTCCCGCGATCGTGGTCGAGGACTCCGTCGTCGCGCTCGCGAAGCTCGCCCACCACCACCGCCGTGCCCTCCGCGGCCCGGTCGTGGGGGTCACCGGATCCGCGGGCAAGACCACGACCCGGGCGATCCTCGAGTCGGTGCTCGCCGGGCTCGGGGAGGGGACGGCGAGCATCAAGTCGTTCAACAACCACATCGGCGTGCCGCTGACGCTGTTGGAGGCCGATGTCGACGACCGCTGGATCGTCCTCGAGATGGGGACCAGCGGGAAGGGCGAGATCGGGCGCCTGGTGGAGATCGCCTCCCCCGATGTCTCGGTCGTGACGGGCACCGGCCGCGCGCACCTGGAGGGACTGGGAACCGAGGAGGACGTCGCGGTGGAGAAGGCCTCGATCCTCGCCGGGGCGACGCTCGGCGTGGTGAACGTCGACCGGCCGCCCATCCGTCCGCTGGTCGAGGCGTCCCGCCGGGCCGGTCGACGCATCGTCACCTACGGCCTCGGTCCGCCGGCCGATCTCGTCCTCCTGGAGAGGCGGGGGCTTCCCGGGGGCGGCCAGGTCCTCCGGATCGACGGGTTCGAGGCGACGTTCTCGCTGGACGGTCGGCACAACGCGGTCAACGCCCTCGCGGCGATCGAGGTGGCCCGGGAGCTCGGGGTCGCGCCGGCGGCGGTCGCCGACGGACTGGCATCCGTCCGCCCGCCCGCCATGCGGTTCGCCAGGTCGGTCGTCGAGGGGATCACCGTGCTGGACGACGCCTACAACGCGAACCCGGAGTCGATGAAGGCCTCGATCGAGGCGTTCTCCGAGATGACCGGCGACGCGGCGTCGACGAACCCACGGAGAATCGCGGTGCTCGGGGCGATGCTCGAGCTCGGTCCCGCGTCCGACGAGCTCCACCGGGAGGTCGGGCGCGTGGTCGCCGGCTCCTCGATCACCGACCTCGTCGTGGTCGCCGACCAGGGGGCGGTCGGGATCGCGGACGGGGCGCGGGAGGCGGGATTCGAGGGATCGATGCGACTGGTCGATGATGCAGGGGAGGCGGCGACCGTGCTGGTCGACGATCTCCGGACCGGGGACTGGGTGCTCGTGAAGGCTTCGAGGGGCGTGGGGCTCGAGATGGTCGTCGACGCGATCGGTCGGCGGCGGGAGACGTCGCTGTGATCTACTTCTTCGTCGTTCAGTTCCAGGAGATCCTCGAGAGCACCGGCCTGCTCCGGGTGCTCCAGGTCTTCTACCAGGTCGAGTTCCGCGCCTTCCTCGCGGTGCTCGTGTCGTTCGGGATCGTCCTGGCGCGGGGGCCGAGGACGATCCGCTGGCTCGTCCGACAGAAGGTGGGCGACGCCCCCGAGTTCCACAACTCGGACCTGAACGAGCTGATGCAGTCGCGGGCCGGCACGCCGACGATGGGGGGGATCCTGATCTGCGGCTCGATCGTCGCCACCGTCGTCCTCCTCGCGGATCTCGGGAGTCGATACGTCCACCTCGCGCTCGCGGTGGTCATCGCCTTCGGGCTCCTCGGGGTCACGGACGACTGGCTGAAACTGACGACGGCGCGCCGAAGCCCGGGCTCCCGCGACGGTCTGCGGCCGTGGGAGAAGCTGCTCTTCCAGATCGGTCTCGCCGCCCTCTTCTCCTGGGTCCTCTTCTCCCAGGGCACGATCGACGATTCGCCGGTGGTCCAGGACGCGGCCCGCCTGCTGAACCTCCCGTTCCAGCGGACGTTCGAGCCCGGCGGGGGGGAGATGCTCGTCGAGCTGCCGCCGCTGGAATCGGGGATCGTCGTCCTCGGCATCGGGATGTTCGTGCTGCTCGGCACGCTCGTGATCGCCGGGACGAGCAATGCGGTCAACATCTCCGACGGCATGGACGGCCTTTCCGCCGGCGTGATGGCGATCGCCGCCATCGCGTTCATGATCATCGTCCGGCTCGGGGCGTTCCGGGACTCGGCGGTCAACCTGAGCATCCCCTACGTCGAGAACGGGGCGGACCTCATGGTCGTGGCGGGGGCGATGGCCGGGGCGTGCCTCGGCTTCCTCTGGTTCAACACGAGTCCGGCGAAGGTCTTCATGGGGGACACGGGGAGCCTCGCGCTCGGCGGTCTCCTCGGCTATCTCGCGGTCGCGATGAGGCAGGAGGCGATGCTCGTCCTCGTGGGCGGCATCTTCTTCGTCGAGCTCGGAAGCGTCGTGGTGCAGGTGGGCTGGTTCAAGTTCACGAGGATCCGGACCGGCACCGGACGGAGGCTCCTGCGGTGCAGCCCGATCCATCACCACTTCCATCTGGGTGGATGGAGCGAACAGCAGGTGGTGACGCGGTTCTGGCTCGTCACGATCGTGCTCTCGATGGCGGCCTTCGCGCTGGTGAAGCTCCGGTAGCCCCGCCGGGCGCCGGGCGTCATGCCGGCGGTCGATCCTCGGTCCGAGCCTCGTCGAGGGGAACCAGCGTTCCCGGGGTCTCGGCCGGACGCGGTTGCCGGTGTCTTCGAAGCACCCTCAACATCTCCGCGATGTCGCTCCAGAGCGGGGCCACGAACACCCGGCGGTCACCGGCGATCGGGTGATCGAACTCGAGGCGGGCGGCATGAAGCGCCTGCCGGGCCATCAGCGGCTCGTCGCGGGAACGGCCGGGCTCGTCCTCGCCCTTCGGGACGACGGTGCCGCGCGACAACCGTCGGCCCCCGTAGTAGTCGTCCCCGACGATCGGGTGCCCGAGCTCCGCCAGGTGGATCCGGATCTGGTGCGTCCGTCCGGTGAGGAGTTCCAGTTCGACGAGCGTGTAGCCGTCGTACCGCTCCCGCACGCGGTAGATCGTCCTCGCCTCCTTGCCGGACTCGTCGTGGCGGACCGCGTAGCGGTCGAAGATCCTCGGATGACGGCCGAGCGGGAGGTCGATGAGGTCGTGGTCCCGCCGGACCTCCCCGTGCACGACCGCGAGGTATCGCTTGTCGACGGTCCTGGCCTGGAACTGGTGGCCGAGTCGCCAGTGGGCGGTGTCGCTCTTGGCGGCGACCATCGCACCGGTCGTGAAGCGGTCGAGTCGGTGGACCACGCCGGGCCGGGCGAACTCCTCGCCGACGGTCGAGAGCGCCCCGGAGGACTGGTGACGAAATCGCCAGCTCAGGGCGTTGACGATCGTCCCGGACTTCATCGCCCTGGCGGGGTGGACGATGATGTCGGGCTGCTTGTTCAGGACGATGAGGTCGTCGTCCTCGTGCAGGACCTCGAGGGGGATCTCCTCGGGCGGGATCTCGTTCGAGGGGGGTGGCGGGAGGACGACCTCGACCGTGTCGCCCAGTCGCAGCCTGGTGCTGGCCTTCGGCGTCCGCCCGTTGACGAGCACCGCGTCCTCGTCGACGAGTCGCTGCAGCGCGGTCCGGCTCATGAACGGGATTCGATCGACGAGGTATCGGTCGAGGCGCTTCTGGAGGTCCCGCGCGAGCTCGAACCGCACCCTCACCGGTGCGTCGTCGTCCTCGCGAGCCTCGTGGAGGCGGTAGAGCGCCTCACGATCCACCTGGCCGCCGGGACCCAGCAGCGAATCGACTTCCGCGGGGGCCTCCGGGCCCCCGAGGTCGTCGGGGCCGTCCGGCCGGTCTGGAGGTGGGGGGGTCACGGCCCCGTGGGCTGGTCGTCCGAGCCGGCGGGAGCCGATTCCTCGACGTAGTCCTCCTCCTCGAAGAGCTCGAGGAGGTCTTCCGCCACCGGTGCGGTGAAGGCGTCGCCTTCCACGGTGGGCACGAAGATGCTCGCCTGGGTCGGAAGATCGCTCGAGCCGATCACCAGCTCGAGGTTCTCCATGCGGGTTCCGGCCTGCTCGACGAAGTTCGGGAACTCGGGCGCGGCCAGGGCCGCCGCGGCCTCGAGATGGGCGCGGGCGTCGTCGATGCGACCCGCGGCCTCGGCGATGGCCGCCCGGCCGAACAGCGCCGACAGTCCGACGGGCTTGCCGGCGAGGCCGTCCCGCCGGGCGGCGAGCCGTCCGGCCTCCGCGTAGAACTCGTCCGCGTCGGCCAGGTAGGTGGTCCGTTCCTCCGCGGTGAGCGCGGCGCCCTCGGCCCCGGGAGTCATGCCCGGCTTGAGTCCGGTCAGGATCGACTGCAGGAGCGTGTCGCCCGCCTGCAGCATCGCGAGCTCGGCGATCGCCCCGGTCTCGCCGTGGGCGGTGGCCACGCCTCGGTACGCGGCCGGGCTGGACGCGGCTTCGAGCTCCGACCACGCCGTGTCGACCTTCGCGGTCTGCTGCCGGCGGTACCAGTCGAAGCCGATGTAGGCGCAGGCGGCGAGCAGCACCACGAGCAGGTAGTTCATGCCCTTGGTCTTGAGCCAGTCGACGAAGTCGCGGTTCACCCGGCTGTCGGTGAGATCGGTGGTCTGGACCTGCTTGAGACGATCGTCCATCGAGGACTCCTGCATCGGGGGTTCGGCGGGCCGCGGATTGTACCAGCACGACGCCGGATCCAGACACTACGCTGGCACGCCCGGGAACCCGTCCCGGAGCCCCTCCTGGAGCCTCGAAGATGTCCGTCCGTCTCATCGCCATCGATCTCGACGGGACCCTGCTCGGGCCGGAGGGCGTCAGCGACGGGGATCGAGACGCCATTCTCGAGGCCCGTCGCCGGGGGATCGAGATCGTGATCGCGACCGGGCGGTCCTGGCTGGAGAGCCTCGAGGCCCTCGACCGGATCGGCCGGGAGGGCGTGATGATCGGTGCCGGTGGAGCCCTGATGCACGCCGCGGACTCGGGGGAGACCCTGGACCGGTCGGTGGTGCACGAGGACGTGGTGCGAGCGGTGGCGACCGGACTTCGGGCCCACGGACACGTGGTCCATCTCCTGCAGGACCCGTCGCGGGCCGGATTCGACTACTGGATGGTGGGCTGGGACCGGCTGCACGAGGCCAGTCGCTGGTGGTTCGAGCGGCACGGGGTCACGGCCCGCTGGGTCGGCGACCTCTCGCAGGTCGGCGAACTGGATCACACCGTGAGGGTGGGCACGACGGCCGATGGTGACCACCTCGCGGAGGTCGCCGAGGAGATCCGGTCGGATCTCGGGGACGCGGTCGTGCTCCAGGCGTGGCCGGCGGTCGTCGCCGCCGATTCGCCCGCCCGGACCATCCACCTGCTCGAGGCGTTCGACCGGGACGTCGACAAGTGGACGATGCTCCGGCGGTTGTGCGTCGAGCGCGGGATCGAGACGTCCGAGGTGATGGCCATCGGCGATGGCCTCAACGACATCCAGATGGTCGAGAACGCCGGCATCGGCGTCGCGATGGGGGGTGCCGATCCGCGGGTGCGGGCGGTGGCCGATCGGGAGACCGGCCCTCCCGGACGTGGTGTCGGCGATGCGATTCGAGCGTGCCTCGACTGAGGCATGCCGCCCGCTCCTCGTACAATCCGGGCGTGACCGACCTTCGCAGGCGATATCCGATCGTCGAACCCGAGCTCTTCGACCTCGCGGAGGGCTCCGCGCTGGTCGATGGGCACGCCGCGGTCCTCAAGGGCGCGCTCGAGTCGGAGATCGACTGCGCCGGCCTCCTCGTGGACGCGGTGGGGCCCTTCCGGCGACTGCTCGAGACCGCGGAGGAACCCGACGTGGCGACGGTGCTCCAGCGGCACCGATTCCTCTTCGGCGCCCGGACGACTCCCGAACGGCGCCTGGTGGAGGCGGGCCGGCTGGCCAGTCGGGGTGCCGCCGTGGCCGTCGTCTCCGCGCGGGAGGTCCCCCGGGCGGCGGCGGCGATCGCGCTGGGTGGCGACGCCGCTCGGCAGGGACTCGTGGTGCTGGTCGTCGACGATCCCGAGCGCCAGCCGGCGGTCGCGCCTCGACGTCACTTCGCCGACCTCGGGATGCCGGTCGTCGAACCGGGCGATCTCGACCAGCTGCGGCGTTCCGTGGAGCAGGCCGCGGCGCTCTCCGACACCTCGGGAACCCCGGCGGCGATCGTGGTCGACGAGTCGATCCTCCGTTCCGCGGCCACGTTGGAGATCCGGCCCAACCGCGTGGTCGCGACCCGCGACACCGCCGCGGCCCTTCGCCGGACGAGGCTTCCGCGGGCAGGGCGGGACGAGTCGGTGGTCCGGTTCGCCCGGAAGCTGGAACTGGACTCGACCCTCTCGATGCCGAGCCCCGGCGAGAAGGAGGAGCTCGGGATCATCGCGACCGGACTCGCCTCCACCTCGATCCGGCACATCCTCGAGGAGTTCCGACTGACCGGACGCGTGCCCGCCGTGCTCCTGCGACTGGTGCACCCCCTCGACCCCGCCCCGATCGAACGACTTCTCGTCCGCTGCCGGAACGTGATCGTCGTCGAGACCCGGCCCGGACTTCTCGCTCCCGACGTGCTGGAGATCGCGGAACGCCTGGTCGCGGACGGGCAGGCCGTCGCGAAGGTGGGTTGGCGGACCGTGCCCGGCGTCGAGGCGGACCCGATCGAGGTGGGGGAGGCGTCGAGACCGTCGATCCTGGTCCGGCGGCTCGTACCCGGTCTTCGCGGGCTGCGGGCGGGACTCGAGGTGATGGATCGGCTCGCACGGCCATCGAACGTCGATGCGACCCTGGTGCCCGACCGGACGTCGCGGGCCGCGCGGCGCCTGCTCCAGCTGGTCCGTCGATCCGCGGTCGCGGCCGATCGGGCCCTTCGGCGCGACGACGGGGAGGACGTCGAACCCATGGCGCTCGCGATCAACGGACGGGCGCCGTCCGCCTTCAACGGTCGCATCGTGAACACGGAGATCGTGGAGCGGTTCCGGCTGCTCGCGGAGGCCGTGCCGCTCGTGGCGAGTCGGGACCCGCGTGCGGCCCGCGTCGTGCTCATGGCCGACGAGGGAGCGGTGGATGGACTGGATGCGGTCCGGGTGCTCGAGGCGGCCGTCCCGGTGTCGGGCGATCGGGCCACGCGCGTCCTCCAGGTGGTCGCCTCCAGCGACGCGGTCGTGCGTGACGCCATCGTGCAGGCCGCGCGATCGAACGATCCCGTGGTGCTGGTGATCCGTCGTCGCGAGGCCAAGGAGACGACCGAGGTCGAGGAGCTCGATCGGCTGGGCTACGCGCCGATCATCCGGGTCCGCTCCCGTCTCGACGACAACTGCGGTGTTCGCGCCCGCAACGAGTTCGAGGTCGATCCGACCCTGCCCCGTCCCGATGAACTCCGGGTCGGCTACTCGCTGGAACGGGTTCGTGGGCGGTTCCGCGGCCGCTGGATCGCGCGGGTCGCCCGCCTGCTCGAGATCTCCGAGATCGTCCGACAGCGCGAACCGCTGCCCGCCACCAAGATCATGCTGGAGTCGCCGCCACCGCCTCCGGTTCCGCATCATCGCCACCAGGGCCGATGGCGGGCCCACGTCGCCGGTGTCCGCGGAACGGCTCCCGGTGCGGCGGCCACGCTCCTCGCCCGGGCGGGTCGCCGGATGGGATTCGACGTGCGCGTGCTGGTCCGGCCGGAAGGCCTCGGCGACGGCCTCGGGACGTGGGCGCAGGTGCTCTTCACCCGACCGGCTCGTTCCGGGGTCTCCGACACGCTCGTTCCCGGGATCCCCTACGGCGAGGCCGACCTCATCCTCGGGGTCGATCCGGCCGAGACCGCGAGGGCGCTCGGCCCGGATCCCCAGCTTCGCATCGCGAGCCCGGGCGTCACCTCGATCATCGCCGACCGCGGGGGAATCGAGGAAAGCCGGGGTCCGGCGGCCGTCGCCCTCGCGGAACGGATGCCGGAGCTGGCGACCGCCGCCTGCGGCACCCCGGAGGATCGAGTCGAGGCGTTCGCGGAGCGGGTTCGCCAGCAGTTCGGCAACCCGAGACTGCTCGACGTGGTCATGCTGGGGATCGCCTTCCAGCGGGGACTGGTCCCGCTCGGGGTGGAATCGATGCAGGAGGCGATCGTCGAGACCGAGCGGGCCGGGTTCGGGCGGACGGGCGAGGCGTTTCGGTTCGGTCGCCTGCTCGCCGTTCGCTCGCTCATTCCCCGGGAACACGACAGCGGGCTCGCGGCCATCGATCGTCGTCGCCGGGAACTGGTCCTCGCGGGGAGGATCCGACGCGGCCGGGCGTGGGCCCGGTCGTTGGACGAGCGGATCGGTCGGGCCCTCGAGGTCCTCCCCGGCCTCGCCGAGACGGCGCCCGGCCGGGCCTCCCTCGACGACCTGCTGGTCGCGATCGGCCGGCTCCAGCGACGGGGAGGGCTGCCGCTGGTCGACCGGTACATCGATCGCCTCGCCCGACTCCACGTCGCGGATCGCGGCGACACCGGACGGGAGCTGACGCGTCGAGCGGTCCTGGTCCTCGGCGAGGTGATGCTGCCTCGCGACGTGGTCGGCTACGCGATCGCCGCGACCTCGCTGGACCATCGTCGTCGGAAGCACCGCCGGTTCGGCATCCGTCGCGCCCGCGGCGACCGGGTCGAACGGGCCTTCGAGGCTCGAATCGACCTCATCGGATTCGAGCGGCATCTTCGACTCGAGGTGCCGGTCGCGGCATCGGTGCTCGCGCTCGTCGCGAAGATCGGACGCCTCGTGCCGATGCTCCGGAGGGGCGACGCCGGTGCGGTGCGCAGGCGTGTCGCCATCGAGGCCGCCATCGATCGGGCGATCGAGGTCATCGAGGATCCCGAGCACTATCGCGAATGGGCTCGACGACTCGCCGACTGGGAGGAGATCGCCCTCCACGGTCGCCTGCACGAGGTCCCGCCGACCACGTTCGAGTGATCCGCGGGCCCGGTCAGCGGCCGGCGCGTCGTTCGTGTCGAAGCTGCCCGCATGCGGCGGCGATGTCCCGCCCGCGACTCGCCCTGATGTGGACGTTCGCCCCGCGTCGCCTCAGTTCGGCCTGGAACCGATGGACGTCGTCGGAGTCGGGTCGGCGGAAGGGCAGGTCCGCGACTTCGTTGTAGCGGATCAGGTTGATGTTGCAGCGGAGGGTCGCGGCGTGGGCCGCGAGCTGTCGGGCATGCTCCGGTTGGTCGTTGACCCCGCCGAGGAGGATGTACTCCAGCGTGATCTCCCGGCCGCAGGAATCGAAGTACTCGCGACAGGCGTCGAGCAGTTCGTCGACCGTCGAGTACTCGGCCCAGGGAATGATCTCGCGACGGAGGTCGTCGTTGGGAGCGTGGAGACTGAGGGCGAGGGTGACCGGGATCTCGAAACCCGCGAAGCGCCTGATCGCCGCCGGGAGACCGACCGTCGAGACCGTGATCTTCCGGGCGGAGATCCCGAGGCCCCAGTCGGCGTTCAGGGTCCGCACGGCGTCGGTGACCGCCGCGTAGTTCGCCAGCGGCTCCCCCATGCCCATGAAGACGACGTTGGTGATGCGATCGACCCCGTCGAGGTTGCCGAGCCTCCATGCCTGCTCGACGATCCGCCCTCGCGTCAGGTTTCCCTCGAGGCCCTCGAGTCCGCTGGCGCAGAACCGGCAGCCGACGGGGCATCCCACCTGGCTCGAGATGCAGGCGGTCCTCCGATCCTCGCTGGGGATCATCACGCACTCGGTCTGCCGCGAGGGGATCTCCGGGAGAACGGGGAGTGCGGTCGGTTCCGCCTCGGCGGCCGCGGCGTCCGGCCAGCCGAGCAGGAGCTTCCGGGTGCCGTCGGTCGCGAGGCGATCGTCGAGGGGGATCGCGTCACCGAAGGCCATCTCCTCCTGGAGCAGGGCACGGGCCCGCCGGGAGACGTTCGTCATCGCCTCCGGGTCGGTGACCCCGCGCCGGTAGACCCATTGGAGGACCTGGTCCGCGAGGAAGCCGGGGAGGTCCCGCTCCTTCACCCAGGTGCGAAGGGACTCGGGATCGTGATCGAACACGCTCCCCGTCGTGGACCGGCTCATCCCGAGGCGCCGATCGTGAGATCGACGGTGGTGTGGGGGATTCCCCTCGAGTCGAGGATCTCGTGGAGCTCCGCGGACTGGTCGATCACGATCCGGCGGCCGCTGGGATCGATGCCGCGATCCCGCATCACCGTCTTCAGGGAGCCCGGGAGCCCGAACTCGACCGTCTCGTGGTCGACGTCCCACTGCTCGACCTCTCCGCCGAACCGCTCGACCAGGTGGATCACCAGGTCGTTCACGAGATCGTCCGGCGCGCTCGCTCCTGCGGTGACGAGCAGCTTCTTCACGTCGTCGAACCAGTGGTCCTCGATCTCCGAGAGATCGTCGATCAGTCTCGCCGCCGTCCCGACGTTCTCGGAGATCTCCGTCAGTCGGACGCTGTTCGAACTGTTCCGGCTCCCCACCACGAGGACGAGGTCGCACGCCGGGGCCAGGGCTCGCACGGCCTTCTGCCGATTCGTCGTCGCGTAGCAGATGTCCCCCCCGGGCGGGGCCTTGATCTCCGGGAACGCCTCCTTGAGGGCGTCGATGATCACGTTCGCGTCGTCGGTGGAGAGCGTGGTCTGCGTCAGGTAGACGAGCTTGGCCGGGTCCTCGATCCGGAGGTGGGGGATGTCCTCGGGCGACTCCACGACCTGGATCGCGTCCGGGGCCTCTCCGCGGGTGCCGATCACCTCCTGGTGGTCGGCATGACCGACCAGGAGGATCTGCCAGCCTCGCTTGGAGTAGCGGATGGCTTCCGCATGGACCTTCGTCACCAGCGGGCAGGTGGCGTCGACCGCGGTGAGGTTCCGATCCCGGGCCTCCTGCCGGATGGCGGGACTCACGCCGTGGGCGCTGAAGACGACGATGGCCCCGTCGGGGACCTCGGCGATCGACTCCACGAAGGTGACGCCTCGGTCGACGAAGCGAGAGACCACGTGACGGTTGTGGACGATCTCGTGGTAGACGCAGATCTTCTCGTCGGTGCAGATGTCCAGCAGCTGGTCGACGACGTCGATCGCCATGTTGACGCCGGCACAGAGGCCGCGGGGGTTGGCGAGGATCACCTTCATGGGGGCTGGCACCGATCGGGGGGCACACGAGACGGCGTTGGCAGATCGACCCGGTCGATCGACGCCGATGGGCAATGGTATCAGCCGGCCTCGATCGGCCGCGGATCCGCCTTCGCGGACTCCGACGGGGATACACTCGCCACCTCCTCCCCGGCCATCCATGATGTCGCGAAACAGAATCCTCGAGGATCTCGCCGAATTCGGCCCCGATGCCGACCGGTCGCGTCCGTCGCTCGGGCTCGAGGCGGCGAGGGAGCGTGCGACCGCCCTGACACTCGCGCATCGCGAGAACTTCTCGGTGCTGACCCGCCTGGTGCCGACCGACGTCCGGCCGGACTTCGCCGCGGTCTACGCGTTCTGCCGGACCGCGGACGACCTCGGCGACGAGATGGGCGACCCGGAAGTGGCGGCTCGACTGCTCGGATGGTGGCGGGAGGAGATCGAGCGGGCCTGGGCGGGTGATCCCGGGCACTGGGTGTTCGTCGCCCTCCAGCCGACGATCGAGCGGTTCCGTCTCGACCCGCGACCGTTCCTCGACCTCGTCTCCGCCTTCGAGCAGGACCAGCTCGTGACCCGCTACGAGACCTGGGACCAGTTGATCGACTACTGCACCCGCAGCGCCGATCCGGTCGGTCGTCTCGTGCTTCGCCTGCTCGAACAGCCTCTCGACGACGAGATCGCGCGGCGCTCGGACGCGATCTGCACCGCCCTCCAGCTGACGAATCACTGGCAGGACCTGAAGCGGGACCTCCTCGAACGCGATCGGATCTACATCCCCCGGGAGATGATCGAGATCGAGGACTTCGAGAACCGGTTTCGTGCGAGCGCCGAGCAGGGATGGGCGATCGACGACACCTTCCTCGAGGAGTCGCGCCAGCTCGTCCGTCGTTGCGTCGAAAGGACCTGGCCTCTCTTCGAGCTCGGGTCGGAACTTCCGGCCGCCCTCGACGACCGGGGCGCGCCGGTGATCCGCACATTGCTCTCGGGCGGGACGTCGGTTCTCCGGCTCGTCGAGGACTGGGACCACGAGACGGTGCTTCATCGACCGACCCTCTCCACCATGGGCAAGCTCGCGATCGTCGCGAGGGCCTGGTGGGACACCAGGCGGACCCGGAGCGCCCCGGGACCGGGGAGGCAGGCGTCGTGACGGTTCCTCCGGTCGATTCCGGTTCGATGACGGACGAGCCACTCCGCTCGTCGTTCCGCGCGAGCGAGGCGATCGTCCGCAAGCGGGCGAGGAACTTCTGGTACGGACTGCGCCTGACCCCGGAGCCGCGTCGCTCGCAGCTGTACGCCGTGTACGCGTGGATGCGGGCGGTCGACGACCTCGCGGACGAACCCGGTCCGTCGGTCGACCAGCGTCGCGCGTCGCTCGAGGCGTTCCGCGACCGGACGCGTGCGATCTTCGCGGGCGACACGCCCACGGTCGATCCGGTCGATGCGGACGAGGCCTGGTGGGACGCCTTCTCGCACGTCGTCGCCACCCGGTCGCTCGACATCAAGCCCTTCGAGGACATGATCGAGGGCCAGATCCTCGACCTCGATTGGGACGCCTGCCGGAATCGCGCCGAGCTCGAGCGGTTCTGCCGACTCGTGGCGTCGACGGTCGGCGATGTCTGCGTCTCGGTGTGGGGGCACGATGGACACAAGGACGTCCCGGCGCTCGCGGACGCCCGGGGGCTCGCCCTCCAGATGACCAACGTGCTTCGCGATCTCCGCGAGGACCACGAACGGGGGCGTGTCTACCTCCCCGCGGACGAACTCGCTGCGGCGGGACTCGACATGGACCGCCTCCTGGGATGGCGGGATCCGGCTCGATGCGAGGCGTTCCTGCGATCGCAGATCGAGGCCACGCGGGCCCACTACGACGCTTCGGCTTCGCTCGAATCCCACCTCGAGCCCGGGTGTCGGGCGACGAGCTGGGCGATGTGCGAGATCTATCGCGGCATCCTCGACCGGATCGCGGCGAATCCGCGCCAGGTGGTCGAGAAGCGAGTGCGCCTCGGATCCTGGCGGAAGGCGCGAATCGCCTTCCGGGCCCGCCGCCTCGCGCGTGCCGGCGGCACGTTCCCGGCCGGGAGGAACGGGGGATGAAGCGAGCCGTGATCATCGGCGCCGGCGTGGCCGGACTCGCCGCGGCCGTCCGGTTCGCCGACGCCGGCTGGGTCCCGATCGTCCTCGAGACGCGACGGAAGCTCGGCGGGCGGGCCACCAGCTTCGACGATCCCCGCACGGGCCTCCGATTCGACAACTGCCAGCACGTCGTCATGGGATGCTGCCCGAACATCCTCGATCTCTACGCCCGACTCGGCGTCCTCGACCGGATCCGGTGGCACGATTCGACCTGGTGGGCCGATCCGCCTCGTCGCCCCGCGCGACTTCGCGCGGCCGGGCTGCCGGCGCCGCTCCATGCGGGGCCTTCCTTCCTCCGGCTTCGATTCCTCGGGGTCGACGACAAGCTCTCGATCGCGCAGGCCATGCACCGGCTGATCCGGATGGGGTTCGCCGGCCGGGAGGCGTGGATCGACCGCTCCTTCGCGGAGTTCCTCGAAGAGACGTCGCAGACCGCCGGTGCCCGGGATCTCTTCTGGGAGCCGGTCGTCATGGGCGCGTGCAACCTGCGCTGCGCGGACGTCGCGGCCAACCATGCGATGCAGGTCTTCCAGGAGGGGTTCCTTGCCGGGCCCTGGCATGCGACGGTCGGGGTCGCCGACATCGACCTGGCCTCCCTCCTCGAACCCGCCGAGGAGATCATTCGTTCGGCGGGTGGGACGATCCGGCTCGGCACGAGCGTCCGCGGCATCGCGTTCGACGGCATCCGAGCCAACGGCGTGGTGACCGAACGGGGACTCGAACATGCGGGCGTGATCGTCAGCTCCGTCCCGGCGGATCGCCTGGCGAAGCTCTCGTCGAAGCCGATGATGGCGGCCGATCCCCGCCTGCGGCACCTCGATTCGATCGGGACCAGTCCGATTCTCGGCGTCCACCTGCTGTTCGAGAGACCGGTCCTGCGGGACGATCGGCGCCACTACCCGCTGATCACCCTCCCGGGCCGCGAGACGCACTGGTTCTTCGACAAGGGCGAGGTGACCCTCGATGGCCGGACCCTTCACCACGTGAACGCCGTGATCAGTGCGGCCGACGAGTGGATGCCGCTCTCCGAGGAGGAGATCGGGCGGCGGGTGGTCGAGGATCTCCACTGGGCCCTGCCCGCGTCGAGGGGGCTTCACCCCGTCCTCGTCCGTTCGGTCAAGGAGAAGCGTGCGACCTTCCGGGGCGTGCCGGGCATCGACCGTCTCCGGCCGTCGAGCCGTCCCGGCGGCGCCGGCATCCCGAATCTCTTCCTCGCGGGCGACTGGACCGACACGGGGTGGCCCGCGACGATGGAGGGTGCGGCCCGGAGCGGCTACGCGGCCGCGGCGGCGGCGGTCGGTGCCGGCGGCATCGTGCCGGACGTGCCACCCGGACGACTCGTGGCGAGGCTCGGGCTTCGATGAGCGGCCGTCGCGAGTCGGATCCGACCGATCGCGTCCTCGACCGTTGCGACGAACTGGCGTTCGCACTGGCCGGCGTCTGCGACGCGGCGCCCTCGGCACACGCCGCGGAGGTGCGGGCGTGGATCCGGCAAGGCCGCCACGGAAGCAGGGCCTGGCTCGAGGGCCGACTCGAGGAGCGCCTCGATCCGGGCGTCTATCTCCCGGGTGCCCGATCGATCATCTGCGTGGCGGACCGGTATCACGATGGCGGGCGGGATCGGATCGACCGAAGCGGGCCGCCCAGGGGGCGGGTCGCTCGCTACGCCCGCGGTCGCGACTATCACAAGGTCATGAAGAAGCGTCTCGCGACCCTCGCTCGCGAGTTGGAGCGCGATCATCCCGAGCACCGCTTCCAGCCGTGCGTCGACACGGCGCCGCTGCTCGAGCGCGAGCATGCCATGCGAGCGGGCCTGGGGCTGGTCGGCAAGAACACCCTGCTGATCGAGCCGGGCGTGGGTTCCTGGATGCTGCTTGGAGCCATCGTGACCACGATGCCGCTTCGGCCCACGCCGCCCGACGGTCGACGCGTCGATCCGTGCGGGACCTGCACGCGTTGCATCGACGCCTGTCCGACCGACGCGATCACGCCGTTCGAGGTGGATGCGAGGCGGTGCATCGCCTACACCACGATCGAGCATCGGGAGGAGATCGACGAATCGGTCGCGGAACGCACCGCGGACTGGCTCTTCGGGTGCGACCTCTGCCAGGAGGTCTGTCCCCACGGGAGCCGATCGCGTCGTCGCCCGGCGGCGACCGTCCATCCGGCGTACGAGGCCCGCTTCGAGTCCTTCGACCTCCTCGAGGTCCTCGGTTGGTCGGCGGAGGACGCCCTCGAGCGCCTGGCGGGCACGGCGGCACGCCGGGCGACCGTGGCGATGTGGAGGCGGAACGCGATCGTCTGTGCGGTCTCGGCCGCGCGGGAAGCCCCGGACGAGGCCAGCGTCTCGCACCTGATCGCTCGGATCCGTGAGATCGCCGCGGACGATTCGGAGGACGAGCTGATCAGGACCACCGCCGTTCGCTCGCTGCGGAGCATCGAGCGAGACGGCCTGGCCTGAGCGCGACGGCGAGGTCCGGAACGACCGGATCTCAGCCGCCGAAGCCGCC
>JAYZBK010000192.1:0-3859 GCA_036339295.1 Planctomycetota bacterium | reverse complement strand
CCCTCGGGCGGCGGCCGTCGCGTTTCGGATTCTCGACTCCGGAATCGATGCCCGGTGGGTCGATCGCGCTCTACCATCCGGTCCCGGGATGGCTCACTTGAGCGATCCCTTCCACCCAGGACGCTCCCTTCCGGAGACCAGACGTGATCCGACTCGCCGCCCTTGCGGTCTGCTGCGCCGTCTCGAGCCTGTCGCTCGCCCAGAGCGTTCCGCCGCCCGACGACATCCGATCCCCGGAGATGCGTCGCGACGCGTTGATAAACGCGACCGTGGTCACGCGACCGGGAGAGGCGATCGAAGGCGCCACCGTCCTTCTCCGGGACGGTCTCGTCGAGGCCGTCGCGGTGGACCTGACGCCTCCCGCGGGCTACCGCGTCCACGATCTCTCGGGTCACCACGTCTATCCGGGCTTCATCGACGCCGGCGTGAATGCGTCGGCCGGCTCGGCGCTCGACCGGGCCCGCAACGGGGTCGGCGCGCACTGGAACGACCGGATCGTGCCGCAGGTCTCCATGCGGGACTCGGGTGGCCTCGACTCCGGGCAGCGGAAGGGACTCCGGCAGGCGGGCTTCACCGTGGTCCAGCTCCTGCCGACCGACGGCATCATGCGAGGTCGCGGCGCGGTCGTGATGACCGCGGATCGCGATCGCGACCGACGGACCATCATCGACGGCATGCAGGTCGCCGCGTTCGAGACCGGCGGCTGGGGCGGCGGCTATCCCGGCTCGCAGATGGGCGCGATCGCGCTCCTCCGCCAGACGCTCGCGGAGTCCGACTGGCACCGTCGGGCGATCGAGCGGCACGCGACCGATCCGGTGGGCATCGATCCCCCGGAACAGGCCGATGCGCTCGATGCACTCGCCCCCGTGATCGATGGCGTGGTGCCGATGGCCTTCGTCTGCCGCGACGAACTCGAAGCCGTCCGGGCGGGGCGGATCGCCGATGAATACGGCGTGCGCGGCGTCATCGTGGGCTCCGGCACGGAGTTCCGAAGGCTCGACGAGATCGTCGCCACCGGCATGCCGGTCATCGTGCCCCTCGACTACCCCGACAAGCCTTCGGTGAACGATCCCTACGCCGCCGACCGGGTCTCGCTCCGCGACCTCCTGACCTGGAAGCACGGTCCGTCCAACGCCGCTCGACTGCTCGATCGCGGTGCGACGGTCGCCCTGACCTCGCGCGGACTCTCCAGCCCCGGCTCCTTCCACGAGGCGATCCGCAAGGCGATCAAGGCCGGGCTCCCGGCCGACGAGGCCCTCGCCTGCATGACGGTGCGACCGGCTCGGCTGCTCGGGATCGACTCCGTCGCCGGGACGATCGCCCCCGGTCGGCTCGCCAACCTCGTGGTGACCGACGGCGAGTACTTCGACGACGGATCGAAGATCCGCGAGGTGTGGGTGGCCGGCCGACGCGACCGGGTGAAGATCGAGGACCGGTTCCCGCTCGACGGCGAGTTCGACGTGATGGTGGCGGGTGAGATGCTCGAGGATCTCGAGGCCTCCATCGACCCGACGAAGAACCGCCTCGCGATCGGACCCGTGAAGCCCGAGGAGACGACCGGCAAGGACGGCGACGAGTCCGTCGAGGCGGACGAGGAGAGCGACGCGGACGAGGCGACGCCGGACGACGAGACGGAGACGATGCCCGATCGGAAGGATCCGGTCTCGGGCACCTGGGACTGCGTCATCGACGTGCCCAACATGGGCGCCCTGCCCGTCACGATGACCTTCGTCCTCGCCGAGGACGGGAGCGTGAGCGGCGGGATGAGCAGCGACATGTTCGCCGCGGAGCTCGAGGGTCGGTTCGACGCCGACAGCTCGACGCTCGAGATCGCCATGAACATGGAGCAGGGACAGGGTCCCGAGCTGACCTTCCAGATCACCGGCGACCGCATCGAGGGGACCAACGAGATCATGGGGGGCCAGACCGCGAGGATGACCGGCTCCAGGGTCGGGAGCATCGCGTCGGACACCGACGATGAACCCGCCCCCGCCCGGAAGACCGGCCGCCTCCGCAACATCAAGCTCGGCAGCCATGCCCTCGGATTCGCGGGCGACGGTGGCATGTTCGGACTCCAGGGCGACGTGGTGGGGACCGGCGTGGTCATCGAGGACCGCGTGGTCGGATCGCTGCAGACGATGGACGGTCGCTACGTCCCGTTCGAACTCGTCCCCCGCGTCGCGGAGGATCCGGATCCGGAATCGGAGGAGGAATCCGAAGGAGACGACGAGGAGGTCGAGGCGGCCGATGCGCCGATCCTCGCGTCGCTTCCCGTTCCCCTCGGCGTCTACGGCCGACTCGAACCGGCGAAGGCCCGGACCGTCCTGGTCCGGGAGGCCGACATCTGGACGTGCGCCGACGCGGAGGTCCTCGAGGCCACCGACATGCTCGTCCGGGACGGTCGGATCGTGGCGATCGGCAAGGGGCTCGAGGCGCCGGCCGATGCCATGGTGATCGAGGCGGCGGGCCTGCATCTCTCCCCCGGGCTCATCGACTGCCACAGCCACGCCGGCATCTCGGGCGGCGTCAACGAAGGCGGGCAGACGAACACCGCCGAGGTCCGGATCGCCGACGTGATCAATCCGGACGACATCGACTGGTACCGACAGCTCGCCGGTGGTCTCACCGCGGCGAACCAGCTCCACGGTTCGGCCAACCCGATCGGCGGACAGAACTCGGTCGTCAAGCTCCGGTGGGGCGGGACGATCGACGACATGCGGTTCGACGGCGCGCCCGGCGGCATCAAGTTCGCGCTGGGCGAGAACGTGAAGCGCGGCGGCGGCTACCCGGACACCCGGATGGGCGTGGCCTCGTTCATCGAGGACGCCTTCCAGGCCGCCCGCGAACGACAGGAGGCCATCGCGCGATACGAGGCGCTCCCCGAGGATGAACGGGCGAGGAGCCTCCCGCCGCGACCGGACTTCGAACTCGATGCGGTCGCGGAAGTCCTCGCCGGCGACCGGCTCATCCACTGCCACAGCTACCGACAGGACGAGATCCTCATGCTGCTCCGCCTCTGCGAGCGGTACGGGGTCCGGATCGGAACCCTCCAGCACATCCTCGAGGGCTACAAGGTCGCGGACGCGATCGCGGCCCACGGGGCCGGGGCGAGCAGCTTCAGCGACTGGTGGGCCTACAAGATGGAGGTGATGGACGCGATCCCCTACAGCGGTTCGCTCATGCACGACGTCGGGGTGGTCGTGTCCTTCAATTCGGACGACGACGAACTCGCGACCCGGATGAACGACGAGGCGGCCAAGGCGATCCGATGGGGCGGCCTTCCCCCGATGGAGGCCCTGAAGTTCGTCACGCTCAACCCGGCGCGGCAGCTCGGGATCGACGACCGGGTCGGTTCGCTCGAGGTCGGCAAGGACGCGGACTTCGTCCTCTGGTCGGAGTCGCCGCTCTCCTCCTACTCCCGATGCCTCCAGACCTGGATCGACGGGACCCTGCAGTACGACCACGAGGAGGCCGCCGCGAACCATGCGGAGCACATGCAGCTCCGCGGTCGACTCCTCGCGGAGGCCTCCGGCGGCGACGCCGATTCGAAGTCGCCGGAAGACGGGGAGGGCGAGGACATGCGACGGGGTCGACGCGAACGACCACCGACGCTGATCGCCCGGATGCTCGAGGACCGCGAGCGGTTCCTCCTCGAGCGGGTGGCCCGGGGCGAGGATCCCACCGCCATCGAGGCAGGCGACTGCGGTTGCGCCGCCGGTTCGATGATCGAACTCGCCCGATCGCGCGCTCGCGATCGGGCACGACTCGAAGGCCTCCAGTCGGCGATGGAACGCTGAACCGCGCGCTCGCCCGTCGGCAGACCCGCGCCGTCGTGGGGGGGGCGACGGCCGACCGGGCC
>JAYZBK010000191.1:0-6785 GCA_036339295.1 Planctomycetota bacterium | reverse complement strand
GCATCGTTCTCTCGATCACCGGTCACCAGGCGCTGCTCGACCACAGCCCGGTGATCCAGCGATCGATCGCGGAGCGGAACCCCGACACCGACCTGATCAATGCGCTGCAGGTGGAACTCCTGCGTCGGACCCGGGAGGACGACGATCCCACGCTCGTCGCCCTCGTGATGCTGAGCGTCAACGCACTCGCCGCGGCGATGCAGAGCACCGGGTGAGCGGGGTCAGGGGCAGACGCCCCAGGCGGCGAGGACGCCCGCGAGATCCGCGCCGTTGACGACCATGTTCCCATCGAGGTCGGCGAGGAGATCGCGGCCCTTCGACCCGAACTCGGCGAGGACGAGGGCGAGGTCGGCGCCGTTCACCACGCCGTTCCCGTCGAGGTCGCCGAAGCAGGTTCCCGCGGCGTCCTGGTTCTCGTAGCAACCCATGTCGATCGCGGCCCCGACGATGCGGTCCTCGCCGTCGAGATCGACGATGCCGGGCGTCGACGCGGCGTCGTCGCCGGCGTCCACGCACGGCGAGCCCTCGAGGAGTCGGAAGTCCCCGGTCCCGCCGGAGACGAACTGCGGGTCGAAGGCGATGTTGCCGACGCCGAGGTAGCCGCCCTCGACGCAGCTGTACGAGACGTCGGCGAGGCCCGAGTCGGTGAGGTGGATCTGGTCCCCGTCGCCCGACCGGTTCCCCCAGAAGATGCAGTTGGTCACCGGCACGGGAGTGGCGGTCACCTCGATGAAGAGTCCGCCGCCCCGGCCGCCGCTGCCGGTCGAGTTGTCCACGAAGGTGTTGTTGATCAGCGTCGCGCCGATGCGGACGTAGACGCCGCCGCCGTCGGAGCCGATGTTGCCCCGGATCAGGTTGCCCTCGATCACGGAGGTCTCCGAGAACCCTGCGTAGATGCCGCCGCCCTCTCCCTGGTTGTTGAGGAAGGTGTTCTCGGCGATCACGTTGTTGCGGATCACGCTTCCCACCCCGTTGTCGTAGTCGTCGAGCAGGGTGATGCCCGAACCCTGGCTGTTGCGGGAGAAGTTCCGGCTGACCTCGCAGCCCTCCACGATGATCGGGGCGCTGAAGCCGAGGATGCCGCCGGCGAGGAAGTCGCTCCGGTTGTCGACGACCTGGCAGTCGCGGATGGTCGCGAGACCGGGGGAGGTCGTGTTCACCGTGATCGCGGGGCCGCCATCCGCCGACCCGTCGTTGTTCCGGATGATGCACGACTCGATGACGGGGCTCGAGTTCCCGCGGATGAAGATCGCCGTGCCGTCGACGTCCGAGATCGCGTCCTCGATGATGCAGTTGGTCACCAGGGGGGAGGAGTCGTTGATGAAGATCCCGGTCTCGCCCGATCGGGTGATGGTGAACCCGTCGATGACCATGTTCCCGCCGCCGGATCCGTCGATCCAGAACGCGGTCCGGCTCGCGTATCCGAGATCGATGATCGTCGCGGCCGGGCCGTCGCTGCTCCGGATGACGAGGTCCTTGCCGAAGTTGTCGACGCGGTCGGTGTAGGTCCCCGGCCCGACGACGATCTCGGAGCCCGGCGCGACGATCGACGCCGCGACGGCGATGGTGTCGAAGTCGCCCGGGACGTCGAAGATGCCCGGGATGCCGCACTCGTCGGGGATCCCGTCCCCGTCGGTGTCGACCGAGGTCCCCGCCTCGAGGTCGCAGGCGTCGTCGACGCCGTTCCGGTTGCAGTCCTCGTAGGGGATGACCGAGCTCTCGTCGACCGCCCGCACGACCCAGTTGCCGGCGATGAAGAGCTCGATGAGGTTCATCTCGACGACCTCCTCCATGAGATCGTCCGGATTGATCGGTCCGTTGCGTCCGATCACCCAGCTTCGCCCGAAGGTGTGGGGGGCGGTGATGTCGAGGGTGGCGGGGAACTCGAAGTTCGAGCTCGCCACGGCGCCGACGAAGAACGGGGTCCCGGCGGGGCCGATCGTGACCGGGGCGGGGAAGTCGAACGTCAGGAGGGCGACCTCGTCGATCACGAGGTTCTCGATGCCCGCGATCACGGTGCAGTCGTCGGGAATGCCGTTGCCGTTCGGATCCGTCCACAGGTAGAGCCCGAACGGGTCGCCGATCTGGTTGGCGGGCATCAGGATCTCGATGCCGGTGACCGTCTCGTGGCCCTCCTCGACGAACATCAGGTTCATCCAGGCGGTGTTCGTCCCGTCGGAGTTGACGAGGGCCTCGCTGTCGCCGTCGTCGAGCACGTAGCGGAAGGGGTCGATCTGGCAGGTGTCGATCGTCCCGTCGTCGTTGCAGTCCAGATCGGGCTGGTCGGCGAGCTCGCACGAGTCGAGCACCGCGTTCGAGTTGCAGTCGATCGAGGCATCCGCCGCGATGTCGAGCTCGTCCGCGACGCCGTTGCCGTCGCAGTCGGTGGAGGCCGCGGTCAGCAGTCGCGACGGCTCGAGGAAGAGCCGCGAGACCCGGAGCTCGTCGATGCTCCCGCGGAGGAACTGGCTGTACGCGTTGCTGGCGTTTCGTCGTCCGCCGATCTCCAGCGGCCCGCCCTCGAGGTACGGGGGGTAGTCCTGCTTCTCGAGGACGATCTCGTCGAAGACCCCGTCGATCCCGAACCGGAGCGTCTGGCGGGACGCGTCGTACGCCGCGCTCACGTGGTGCCACTCCAGATCGGTGATCTCGAGGGTGCTGACGACGGTCGTCACGTTCGCCCCGTCGCCGACGCGGAAGGCCAGCTCGTTGCCGCTCGTCCCGAGGTCTCCCGCCTGGACGAGGAACGCGTAGTCGATCTCGAGGTCCTGCGCGCTCAGTCGCTTCTTGAAGCACAGGTGCTGTCGCTGGTTGGCGCCGCCGTTCGTGCTGTTCTGGGAGAGACGCACCCAGGCTTCGATCGTGAAGTCGCTGGCCCCCATCCGGAGATCCTCGTTCGGATCGTCGACGCGGACGACGCCGCAGGTCGAGGCGTCCTGCCACTGGGTCCTGAAGACCCCGAGGTTGTCGAGTTCGAGCAGCGGGACGACGGAGACCGGGACGTTCGAGCCGATGGCGCCGAGGCCGTTGTGGATGCCGTCGAGACCGTTGGGGCCGAAGTCCGCGGCCACGGGACCGACGAGGGACTCGAGGCGCCAGTGGCCGGCGGTCTGGGCTTGGGCGACGGTCGCGAGGGCGGCCGAGGCGAGGACGGCGAGGGGCTTGAACACGAGGAATCTCCGATCGGGACGCGTACGAGGCGTTTCCAGCTACTTTAGGCGAGAGGCGGTGGGATCCAAACGGAATCCCGGGCCGGCCCTCCAGTCAACGGAGTTCCCATGATGAAGAACATCGTCGCCCTCCTGATTCTCGGCCTTGCAGCGTCCTGTCCGGCCGGTTCCCTCGAGGCGGGGAGTGGGCCGGAGTCCGACGACCGGCTGCGGGTCCTCGTGTGGAACGCGTGGAGGGGAGGCAACGAGGTCGACCGGGGGCCTGAGAAGGTGCTCGAGGTCGTGCGGGCCGTCGAACCGGATCTCGTGCTGATGCAGGAGAGCTACGACATCGACGGTGAACGACCGACCCTCGGCCGGTGGATCGCGGGCGAGCTGGGATGGAGCGCCCACCAGTCGGAGAGTCCCCATCTGTGCATCATCGCGCCGCAGGCGTTCGAGGCGACGCACTTCCACGACCCGTGGCACGGGGTCGGGGCGCGGATCGAGGACGAGGTCGGACGCGCGTTCGTCGCCTGGTCGATCTGGCTCGACTACCGCTCGTACGTCACCTACGCGTTGCGCGACGACCCGACGATGACCGACGAGGCCCTGCTGGCGCTGGAGACCGACGCGTCGGGGCGATTCCGCGAGGTGAAGGCGCTGCTCGGGGACGTCGACGAGGTGTCCTCGCTCGACCCCGGCATTCCCACGCTCGTGGGCGGGGACTTCAACTGTCCCTCGCACCTCGACTGGACGGTCGACACCACGCGGATGTACCGGCATCGTCGGAACCTCGACCTCCCGGTGAGCCTCGCGATGTACGAGGCCGGCTTCGTCGACGTCTTCCGCGAGGTGCACCCGGATCCGATCCAGCGGCCCGGCATCACGTGGAGTCCCATGTTCCGGGAGAAGGCGGACGGGACCGTCCAGGCGTTCGATCGCATCGACCGGCTCTACCTCCGCAACCCCTCCGAAGGGGCGTGGAGCCTGGTGCCGATCGCGGCGAAGACCCTGCCCGAGGGCTGGGAGGACGATCGAATCCCGGTTCGCGAGCGGGTCTTCCCCTCCGATCACGGCGCGGTCGTGCTCGAACTCGAGTGGCGTCGGATCGAACGACGCGCGATCGATCTCGAGCTCGACTCGGTCGAGCGCATCGCCGGAGCGGCGCCGCACAGCGCCTTCACCGACCTGCTCGAGGTCGGCGGCAGGCTCCATGCCGCCTTTCGCGAGGGCGACGCCCACGTCCACGGCGCCGACGGGCGGATCCGGATCCTTCGCCGCGAGATCGACGGCACGTGGGGCTCGTTGGCCCTGCTGGAGGAGCCGGGCGTCGATCTCCGCGATCCGAAGCTGTCGCTGACGCCCGACGGTCGGATCATGGTCCTCTGCGGTGGCTCCGACTACGACGGCCGGACCCTTCGCGGCGCGAGGACGCGGGTCGCGTTCTCCGACGCCGCCGGCGAGTCTTTCGGGCCGGTGGAGGCGATCGTCGTCCCCGACGAGGTCCGATCGGACGTCGACTGGCTGTGGCGGGTCACCTGGGATGCGGAGGGGACGGCGTGGGGCGCGCTCTACCAGCCTCGAAGCGATGCGGCGTCGGTGCGATTGATGGCGAGCGAGGACGGCATCCACTGGCGGTTCGTCGTGGACCTCCCGGTCGAGGGAGTCGGCAACGAGACCACCCTTCGCTTCGGGGAGGAGGGCGTCATGACCGCGATCGTCCGGCGGGAGGGGTCGGATTCGCGGGCGGTGATCGGCACCGCGACGCCGCCGTACCGGGACTGGTCGTTCGAGGCGCTGCCCGAGGCGATCGGGGGACCGGACATGATCCGGAGCCCCGACGGTCGGGGCTGGATCGTGGCCGGGCGACGCTACGGAGACGAGGGCCCGCGGACGACCTTGTGGTGGCGGGGTGACGGCGGCGAGTGGGAGACGCTCGCCGTTCTTCCCTCCGGCGGCGACACGAGCTATCCGGGACTCGTGATCGACGACGACCGCCTGCTCGTCTCCTACTACTCGAGCCACGAGGGGCGGACGGCGGTGTACCTGGCCGAGTGTCGGATCGAGATCCGTAATCGAGATGCCGCCCGGGCGGGAATCGGTCGTCGAGCCGGGCCCTGATGGAACGCGAGGGAAGGCCGTCGCCGGCGTCCCCACGCCGGCATCACCGTCCGCCGCGCTCCGCCGGGGTCGACAGGGGAACCCCGTAACTCACCACGCGCGCCATGCCGGTCGCGAGGTGGTAGATGTTGTGGCAGTGGAAGAACCAGTTGCCCGGGTTGTCGCAGAAGAACTCGATCTGCGCCGTGTCGCCGGGGAGGACGGTGAGGGTGTCCTTCAGCGGGAGGTCCACGTCGTCCCAGGATCGACCCCTGGTCCTGACGCGGAAGAAGTGCCCGTGCAGATGCATCGGGTGGGCCATCTTGGTCGGGTTCCGCATCGTGATCCGAACCCTCGACCCCGCCTCGACGTCGAGCGGCGTCGCATTCGGCTCGGGGACGTAGTCCTCCGCGAAGTACTCGCCGCCGATCGACCAGAGGTAGTCCTTCATGTTCCCGCCGAGTGGCAGGTCGAAGGTCCGCACCGGGCCCTCGGGTGGCCGGGTGTCGAAGGTCGCTCGCAGATCCTCGACGGTCGTCGCACGTCCGGGCGCTCCGACGACGGGACGGGCCGAGGACGGATCGGCGCCGTCGGTCGCCAGCACGGCCCGGGCGACGAAGGGAAGTCCGAGTCCCGCCGCCTCGATCGTCCAGGCGCCCTCTCGCTTCGGGGTCACCAGGACGTCGCACCGCTCCCCCGGACCCAGCAGGATCCGATCGGTCGGCAGGGGTGCCACCGGGTTGCTGTCCGCCTCTACGAGCGTCATGCCCAGTTCGGCCAGGCGAACGGTGAAGAACGTCGACGGGCCGGCGTTGATGATCCGGATCCTCGTCGGGCGGCCGACGGTGGCCTTCAGGACACCGGGGTCTTTCGCTGGACGACCGTTCGCAAGGAGACCCGGAGGATAGACGTCGACGTTCCACGGCCGTCCGTCGAGCGTGTGGGACGGCGATGAAGGGAAGTCCATGCTCGCGGGGAAACCGGGGCGCTCGACGCCGGATCGGATCGCCGGGATGACGCCGTCGGGCGAACCGGCGATCCAGTCGAACAGCATGAGCACCTCGTCGTGCGCCGCGTCGTAGGGATCCGCCCGCTCCTCGATCACCAGCGGTCCCGCAAGGCCAAGCTGCTCCTGAAGTCCGAAGTGGCTGTGGTACCAGTAGGTCCCGGTCTGGAGGAGCGGGAACTCGTAGAGGATCGATCCTCCGGGAGGTATCGGGGCCTGGGTGATCCCGGGAACGCCGTCCTGCAGGTTGGGGGGGATGATGCCGTGCCAGTGCAGGGTGGTCGGCTCGAAGAGCCGGTTGTTCACCAGCACCCGGAAGATGTCGCCCTCCCGGAACCGGAGTTCGGCCCCGGGAAGCTTGCCCCCGGCGAGCTGGCCTTCGAAGGTCGTCGCAGGGCCGAGCTCGAGCGGGTCGATCGATCTCCTCACGATGTCGAGCGTGGCGGTGGGCGCTGGCATGGAGGGCGTCGTGGGAGGGCGCGTCGCGGCCGGGACCACTTCCGCCGAGGTCGCATTCCTGCCCATCG
>JAYZBK010000190.1:0-4462 GCA_036339295.1 Planctomycetota bacterium | reverse complement strand
TCGCGACGTTCCCCGACCCCACCGCCGTCGGGATGGCTGGCGATGATCTGCTCGAGGAGCGAGGTGCCGCTTCTGGGCATCCCCAGGATGAAGACCGGCGTCGCCTCCGATCGCACGTGGTCGGCGTCGCGGACTCGATCGGAATCGTCGTCGGCGATGATCCGGTCGGTCGCCCGCTCCCAGGCCTTTGCATCGAACGTGCGCGGGTGCAGCCGGTTTCCGGTGGCCGCGGCCGCGAAGGCTTCCTCGTGGCGCCCGAGGCGATCGAGGCCGCGGGCGAGGAGGAAGGCGGCATCGAATCTCGGGCCGACCGGTCCCTCGCCGTCCAGCAGCTCCGACAGCTGCTCGCAGGCGGACTCGAGGTCGCCCTCGAGCATCGAGATCTCCGCGAGCTGCACCCTCGCCATGGCTCTCATGCGCGGTCGGAGGGCGAGTCCTTGCGCCGTGGCCCTCGCCTCGTCGAGTCGGCCGGCTCGAATCAGCATCCGACCCTTCCACCACGCCACCTGGCCGGCCTGCGGATGGCCGGCGGGGATCGAGATCCCGTCGATGGCGGCGAGACCCTCCTCCAGGCGGCCGAGCACGTAGCTCGCCCGGGCCTTGGCGAGGAGCAGGGCGGGCGGGGCGGGCGCCGTCCCGATCAAGTCATCGATCGCGGGGATCATGCCCACCAGGTCCTGCCTCGCCTGCGCGACCCGGAGTCGCAGGTGACGGAGGTCCTGCTCGGGCTCCGTCCGGGCGATCCGGCGAAGCACGATCTCGGCATGGGCCGGGCGGCCTCCGTCGAGGAGGCGGCCGACGAGTCCGATCG
Source organism: Planctomycetota bacterium (assembly GCA_036339295.1). GTDB lineage: Bacteria > Planctomycetota > Phycisphaerae > Phycisphaerales > SM1A02. The sequence continues at coordinate 3,651 of JAYZBK010000190.1, read as the reverse complement.
TCGGGTCGTCGAGCATCGACGGGTCGACGTTCATCGGCGGGGCATCCCTGGGGCGTCCTTGCATGACTGCATTCTGACGACTCGACCGGGTCGTGTCACGGCGAGGCCGGGGTCGCCGAGGGGGTGGGGGGCGTCACCACCACCGGTTGGGTCCACGCCATGACGACGTCGCCCTCCCGATACGGCCGTGGGTGGCTTCGGTCGCTGGCGACTCGCGCCCGGACGTAGAGCTCGTCGCCATCGAACTCGTAGACCGCGGGGTTCGCCCGGGATCGTGCGAGGACCACGCCGACGGGGCCCGGCTCGCCGTCGACGAGGCGGGTTCCGATGAACTCGGTCACGAGCGACTCCCCGTCCGCGGGATCGAGATCGACGACGAGGCGGTCGTCGTCCGCCCGGATGTCGGCGAGCGTGACGCCGGTGGAGGCGTAGAAGTCGCCCGCGAGCATCGCCCGCACGATCGCGTCGGGCTCGACCCGATCCGAGCGGACCATGACCCAGCCGCGGCCGGGAATCGAGACGGTGCCGGTCGGGTAGTGGTCGTGCGCATCGTCGGTGGCGAGGCCGTAGACCATGCCGCCGCCTCCGGCGCCCTCGACCAGCTTGGCCACGAGGGCGAGATCCCACATCTCGTCCGTCGACGGCCGGCGTCCGATCCGTTCGTTCTCCACGCTTCGGTGGCCGTTGTAGACCTCGAAGAACGCGTCGCCCTTCATCCTCGCGATGTTCGAGGCGGCCAGCGACTTCTGGAAGTTGGGGTGATTCAGGTGCGCCAGGACCGGGCGGCCCTTCTCCCGGCCCCACGCCTCGATCGCGTCGAGATTGTCCTGGATCGTCCCCTGCACCGAGTCGCCGCGGAGCGCGGGAAGCGTGTCGTCGAGGTTGATCGCGTTGATGTGCACCTGGGCCATCCGGTAGGCCGAGGTGACCTCCTCGCCCGGGATGAGGACGAAGCGATCCGCCCGATCGAGCCGCGCCTTGAGCTCGTCGAGCGTCCGAAGCCTCATGCTCCGGTCGTCGCCCTCGCCTCGGAGTTCCGTCCAGTCCTCGCCGAAGCGATCGCTCACCGCCTCGACCTTGGCGGGCGTCAATCGGCCGTCGTCGGAGATGTCGAACCAGCGTTCGCCGGTCTGGAGCAGGTTGTGGTCGCTCAGGACGAGGAAGTGGTAGCCGCGGTCGACGTACCAGGCCACCGCCGACTCGGGCGGGGCATCCCCGTCGCTCCAGAGGGTGTGGGTATGCGTGTTGCCCTTGAGCCAGCGGGGTGCGTCGCGCTCCACGCCGGGCTCGTCGGTGGTGGTGGTCGTGGTCGCCAGGAGGAGGGCGGCGAGGGTCGTCGTGTTCATGGGCTTCTCCGGTGTCGGGTGGATTGGAGCACGTGACCCCGTCGGCGCCCACCATCGAGGCCCTGATTCTGGAAATCCCGTACCGTCCCGGAGTCGTGAAACCTCCGTTGGAGCCTCCTGCATGAACAGCGTGATTCGATCGGCGACCTCGTGTCTTCTCCTCCTCGCGGCCGCGGGCTGCGGCACCGGAAGTACCGGGCGGACCGTCGCTCCCGGACCGTTCGAACCGTGGGCGGAACCGATCAACGACGCTCTCGAAGTCGGCGAGTCGGCGTTCGACGGCGAGTTCAGTCGGGGCATCACGACCCTGCAGCCCTTCGAGGAGCGGGTCTGGATCGGATACGGCGACGCCAACCGGAACATCGGGAGCGAGATTCCCGTCGACTTCCGATGGTTCGAGAGTCCGGACGACCCGATCGCCCGGACCGCCGACGTCCTTGCCGCCGGCCAGGGCGCCCGGCAACGGACCCCCTCCGACACCGGCGAGGAGCAGCTCGAGCCGTATCGCGTGATCGGCGGCACCCTCTGGCAGCCGGGCGTCGACTCGAACAACCCCGACGAGGCGTGGACGCAGACCAAGGCCGGGACCTGGCGGACCGTCGATGGCGAACGGGTCCAGACCAAGCTCATCGACGGCAACGTCTTCAAGCTCGAGGCGGACGAGGACGGAACGCCGGTCTGGCGGAAGTTCCGGAACGTGCCCGGCGGCGAGCACGTGCACGATCTCGCCGAGTTCGACGGTGCGATCTACGCGGTCGGTTCGGGGGCGGACTATCGCTTCGAGTTCGGGAACGGGAAGGTCTTCCGGTACCTCTGGCGAAGCGACGACGGCGGTCGGACCTTCGACACCGTGGTTCGGATCGAGGTCCCCGACGTCGGCTACGACACCCGCTTCCGGCGCCTGCTCGCGACCGGCGATCGCCTGTACGTCCTCGGCTACCTCAATCCGTTCCAGATCGAAGGGGAGATCGAAGGTCGCTCGATCATCGTGACGCACGAGGACGGCGTGATCGTCCGCGAGGCCCTCGAGGGCCCGCTCTCGACCATGCTCCCGCTTCGAACCTTCTACGTGCCGGGACATGACTGGGGTCTCGTCGTCGCCCGAGAGGGTCGACGCGGACCGGAGCACGTCTTCCGGGCGGACGAGGACGGGGTGGTCGAGCTCGAGGGATGGCAGGGCCACCGCGTGCTGGAGCTCCAGGTCCTCGACGCCGGATCGACCATCCTCGTACTGGCCGGCTCGGGCCGTCCCGCGACGGAGGAGGAGGTCGAGACCTTCCAGCTGCTCGCCGGACGCGTCGCCGACCCGAACGCCCTCTCCCCGGTCGCGCCGATCGAGGGCGTGGTGCCCAGGAGCCTCGCCGTCTTCGGGGATTCGATCCTCCTCGGGACGGACGACGGGCGGGTGTTCAAGGCGAGTCTCGACGCTTCGGGGCCCTGAACGACGGCGAGAACGACGGCGAGAACGACGGAAAGGGCGACGGAGGGAAGGCGGGACGCGCGCTCAGTCGCCCGGGACGGAGCCGAGCTTGGCGAAGTCGTCGCCCAGATGGTGGCGGTAGTTCTCCCATCGCCCGATGCCGGCGCGATTCATCGGTCGCCTGACCTGGTCGTGTGACGGCGTCAGGACCACCCGCGAGGATTCGTGGAAGCGTCGGCACGACTCCGCCGGCTCGAGGCCGAGGCCGGTGATCGCCCGATCGATCTCCTGCTCGGGGTTCTCGACGAGGGACTCGTACTTGATCTCCAGGCTTCGATCCGGAAGCAGGCCGAGCCAGTGTTCCCGAAGTCGGCGGTGCTGCTCGTGGGCCGAGACGAGGTGGGGGATCCGCCACGCCCAGGGCTTCTGGATCTGGTGCAGGTAGGCCGAGAGCACGGCGTCGCGCGGATCGCGGTGGATCCAGAGGAACCGGGCTTCGGGGAACACGCGGGCGAGGAAGTCGACGACCCGATCGAGTCCGAGGGCCTTGTTCGTCACCCGGTCCCCGGCCGCGCCGACCACGTCGAGCATCCCGAGATACGCGGCGGCGGCTCGATCGAGATCCGACGAGGCCGCGGCGTCGGTCGCCGCCTCCACGTCGACGCCGAGGTCGAGGGCGAGATCCCTTCGAAGGACGAACGGATCCTGCCGCTCGCCGACGCCGGAGGCGTCGGGATGGCTGGCGACGATCTGCTCGAGCAGCGAGGTCCCGCTGCGGGGCATCCCGACGATGAAGACCGGACGCTCGGATCGCTCCGAGGAGACCACGGGGCGGTCGGCCCACGCTCGTGAGGAGGCACGGAGCGACTCGTCGACCGCTCGGGC
>JAYZBK010000189.1:0-8174 GCA_036339295.1 Planctomycetota bacterium | reverse complement strand
GGGACGATCGACCGCCCGAGCTTCGCGGCGAGCATCGCGAACTCGACGTACCGCGCCTCCTTGAAACCGTTGCAGATGACGAGACGATCGGGCTGGTCCGCGGTGAGGGCGAGCACGGCGAGGAGTTCGGGCTTGGATCCGACCTCGAGTCCGAATCCGAACATCCTCCCCGCCCGCTCGATGTCCTCGACGACCGTGCGCTGCTGGTTCACCTTCACCGGATAGACGCCGACGTACCCACCCTGGTAGTCGAGGTCGGCGATCGCCGCCTCGAAGGAGTCGCGGATGTCCCGCAGGGTCGTGTCGAGGAGGTCCCGAAAATGGAAGAGCACCGGCGTCGCGTACCCGCGGTCCTTGATCCCCTGGACGAGCTGGGGGAGATCGATCTCCCGTTCCGGCGATCGATCGGGACGGACGCGAATGGACCCGGTGTCGCTCTTCACGAAGAGCCCGTCCCCCCACGATTCGATGAGGTAGGGATCGAGTCCGGGATCCTGCGTCTTCTCGGACGACATCCCCTCCGATGCGGCCGGGGCCGCCTTGGATCCGGTGTTCTCGGCCAGTCTCTGCATCGATCCGATCCCTCGAGTGCCGGCCCCGGGGCCGGTCACGATCGACCGTCGCCCCGTGTCGGGAGCGCGGCATCCTAGCGAGGGCACCAACCCGCTCCAACATCGATTCGAGGTCAATTCGGCGGAAATTCGCCGCCGCCCTGTTAGATTCGAGTTCGCCGGGAGGAGAGCCTCCGGAGGAACCAGATGCCGCAGATCGAAATCGTCCACCGGATCGCCCGAACGACCTGGCCTCGCGTGCTGGGAGGTCTCTTGCTCGCCGCGACCCTCGGCCTCGGCCGGGGCCCCGTCCATGCCGACGACGGCTTCGTCGGCCCGGACTTCGTCGAGGACTCCGACTCGGGCAACACCGTCCAGACGGCGGCGAAGGTCCGCGGGCAGGGCAACGGGGTCAACACCGTCAACGGCGGCCTCGACGGCGGCGGCGGGTTCGCTCGTGGAGGACCGGTCGGGGACTTCCAGGACGTCTACCTCATCTACATCCGGGATGCCTCCGGCTTCGCCGCCAGAACCATCGGACCGATCGGCGACGCCACCTTCGACACCCGCCTCTTCCTCTTCCGTCCCGACGGCCGGGGCCTCCTCGCCGCGGACGATGCCGACCAGGGCAACCAGCAGACGACCCTGAAGGCCGACCCGAGCTCGATCCCGGGACCGGGCGTCTACGCCCTGGCGATCGTGGGTGCCCCGGTCAGACCGGTGACCGAGGGTGGGTTGACGATGTTCCCCCAGCCGCCGTTCGGGCAATCCGTCGGCCCGACCGATGCGGGGGCGATCCTGCCCCTCGTCGACTGGGCGCCGTTCACCGGCGAGGTCGGCACCTATCGGATCGCCCTCGAGGGCGTGGCATTCATTCCCGAACCCTGCGGCGAGGGCGGGGACTGCTTCCTCCCGAACCCGGAGGGTCCGGGCTGCGCCGATCTCTCCTGCTGCTCGCGGGTCTGCGACCTCGACCCCTTCTGCTGCGGCGTCGCGTGGGACCTGCAGTGCGCGAACATCGCTCGGGCGACCTGCGTCTCCTGCGGCAATCCCGCGGCGGGCTCTTGCCTCGAGCCGAGGCCGATCCCCTACTGCGACGACGCGGACTGCTGCCGGATCGTGTGCGAGATCGATCCCTCCTGCTGCGATGCGGCGTGGGACAAGGCCTGCGTGGCGATCGCGACCTCGACCTGCAAGCCCGACCCGTGCAACCGGGAGTGCCCGGGCGACTTCAACAACGACCGGCTCCGCGACGGCGCCGACCTCGGCCTCCTGCTCGGTGGATGGGGCGAGGGGGGCTGCACCGATCTCAACGAGGACGGGAACACCGACGGTGCCGACCTCGGCCTTCTCCTCGGAAGCCTCGGCCCCTGCCCCGCGTGCGGCGTCCCCGACGCCGGCGGCTGCCTGAACGCGAACGCGACCCCGGGGTGCGAGGATGCCAACTGCTGCGGCGCGGTCTGCATGGTCGATCCGGCGTGCTGCTCGGACGCCTGGGACTTCGCCTGTGCATCGCAGGCCCGGCAGGTCTGCGCCCCGGCCTGCGGCAACCCGGACGCGGGACCCTGCAACGAGACCCATCTGGCTCCCGGCTGCTCGGATCCCGTGTGCTGTGCCGCCGTGTGCGAGCTGCTGCCGCGCTGCTGTGCCGAGCAGTGGGACGAGGTCTGCGTGAAGTTCGCCGCCGAGCTCGAGGCTTGCATCGACTGAGCCGTACCGGCGGCTCCGACGTCGTCAGTCGACCACGGCCCCGGGATCGGCGGACTTCCATCGCCGATCGATGAACTCGTCGATCGTCCCGATCGCGTTGAACACCGGGACGTCGGGGTCGACCAGCCGTTCCCGTCGACGGGTCCATCGAACATCCTCGAGGCTCGTGGGGTGCGCCGCCAGCCACCGGTCGATCCGATCGACGGCTTCCGACGGTCGCTCGAGAACCACGAGGGCATCCACCTCGAGGAGCGCCATCGCGGACACGATCGGATCGCCGTCGGTTCCGGCCACCACCTCGAGGGCCGGGGCGACCATCTCGAGCGTCTCGGACGGCCGGCCGAGGAGCAGGAGGATCTCCCCGAGGTCCTTGCGGATCCTCAGCACGCGTCCGGAGGATCCGCCGTACACCGACTCGCTGATCTCGAGGCCTCGCTCGAAGGAGCCCACCGCCTCCTCGTATCGATCGTCGGCGACGAGGAACCGACCGAGGGCCGCATTCGCACTGCCTCTCCACGCCGGAGGAGTCCCTTCGCTCTCCGCGAGATCGACCGCCTTCCGGGCCGCCGCGACCGCGGCCTCGTCCATGCCCCGGGCGGATCGGATCCTCGCGAGGGAGTTCCAGGTCGTGACCAGGAGCCGCTTCGGGACCGGATCCATCCGCAATCGCGTGAGGAGCGCCTGCTGCATCAGGGTCTCGGCCTCGTCGAGGCGTGGATCGCCCGGATCGGGCTCGCTTGCGGTGGCCGCGCTCTCGAGGACCGCCGCGAGATGCTGCATCGTCATGGCAAGGTCCTCGAGCGGGACCTCGCGAAGGACTCGGCGGGCGGCCAGCGCCGCTCGATACCGGTCGGACGCCTCGGCGAGGTGAAGGTCGGCCCGCCGATCGAACGCCACCGCCTCCTCGTGCCGCCCCGCGGAGCGGGCGTCGTCCGCCAGGCGTCGAGCGGCCCCCGCCCGGAACCACCCGATGCGACCGAGATCGTGCTGCGCCGCGGCGGTACCGGGAGTCGAGATCCCGGGCTCGCCCGCGAGGGACCCCTGGAGGGATTCCACGGTGAGGAAGCACCGCTCCGCGTCGTCGAACTGCTCGAGGTTGCAGAAGCTGTCGCCCGCGAGTCGAAGCACCCGCGCCTGCACGACCGGCTCCTCCGCGAGCTCGTCCCGGGCGATCTCCTCGAGGCGGGCGATCAGGTCGGGCAGGCGCATCCGCATCGAACCCTCGGCCGCCGGATTGAGGTACTGGAACGACTTGACGATCGCGCCCTCGACGCGTTCCGCCTGGATCCGCCGATCCTCGCTCTCCCGATAGAGGACGAGAAGCGAGACCGCCGAACCGATCACCAGCACGACGATCGCGAGGATGAACGCCGCGGGGATTCGATGCCGATCGACGGCCTTCCAGACGAGGTAGCCGAGCGAATCACCCCGGGCCCGGACGGGCCGACCGTCCTGGAGCCTGCGAAGGTCGTCCGCGAGGTCGCCGGCGGAGTCGTATCGCCGGGCGGGATCGATGTCGAGGCACCGGGCCACGATCTGGTCGAGTTCCCGACCGACGCCTCGCCGACGGGTCGACAGGCGCGGCGCATCGGTGCCCAGCCGGAGGGTCACGAGGTCGGCGATGGAGTCGGGCCGGGCGAAGGGCCGCTCCCCCGCCACCAGTTCGAAGAGGAGGAGGCCGAGGGCGTACACGTCGGCTCGCGTGTCGATCAACGCGGGATCACCGCTCAACTGTTCCGGGGCGGCGTAGGTGAACGTCCCGAGGAACTCGCCGGCCTCCGTCGCGAGCAGCTCCGCCCGTTCCGTGTCCCGCTCGTTCTCCATCCGCGCAAGGCCGAAGTCGAGGACCCTCGGGCGGCCTTCCTCGTCGACGAGGACGTTGGGCGGCTTGAGATCCCGATGGATGACGCCCCGGCGGTGCGCCACCGCCACGGCCTCGGCCACCCGGGCGATCATCTCGACCGAATCCGCGACCGACGCCTCCTGCTCGACCCCCCATCGGTCGATCGCCACCCCCTCCACGTACTCCATCGCGCAGTAGATCTGCCCGTCGCCGAAGGTGCCGCTCTCGAAGACCGTGACGATCGACGGATGATCGAGCGAGGCCACGACCTCGATCTCCCGCTCGAATCGTCGCCGCTGTCGACTGGTGGCGAATCGGCCGGCGAGCAGCATCTTCACCGCGACCCTTCGTCGCGTGCCCTGCTGCTCGGCCAGCCAGACCACGCCCTGGCCCCCGCGATGGATCTCTCGCTTGAGGTCGTATCCCGGCAGCTCGACCTCGGCCTCCCGGGAGTCGAGTCGACCCAGTCCCGCCGCCTCCTCGAGCAGGGCGTTGGCCTTCCGGAACTCGCGCAGGTTCCGCGAACAGGCCGGGCAGTCCTTGATGTGGCCCGCGAGCTCCTGGTCGACGGTCATCCCGGCGCCGATCGCCTCGAGCACTTCGGGAGGCGGGCAGCCTCCACGATCGGACTCGACCGTCTCGTCCACGCTCATCCCTCCTCGTCGAACTCGGCCTCGACCTCCTCGACCAGCGACTGCAGGCGGGTCGCGATCCGGCTCTTCGCCACGTAGACCGACTGCACCGGCATCTCCAGCTGCTCCGCCACGACCGGCGCCGTGAGACCGTGGACCATGAGGAGCTCGAACGCCTCGATCGTCTTCGGATCGGTGCGACCCGAGTTCCGGAGTCGCTCCATCGCCAGGTCGATGATCCTCGCTCTCCGCTCGGCATCCCAGGCCGCCGACAGGGAGGCCTCGTCGTCGAGGTCGACCATCGCGGACTCTCCCCGGACCGCGCGGCGTCCGTGGGCCCGTCGAACGTCGAGCACCCGATAGCGGGCGATGCCGACGAGCCAGGCGCCGAGCCGGCCGCGTTCGCGTTCGTAGCGCCCCTCGCGATACTGCTCGACGAATCGCGCGAGCGTCTCCTGCGCGACGTCCGCGGCCTCCTCCGGCGTCAGCCCGAGATTCCGGGCGAACCCGACGAGCACCGGTCGGTATCGGGCATCGAACGCCTCCCAGACCGCCGCGTCCTGCGGATCGTGGAGCGCCGCCAGCATCGACGAGGTCGTCCGGCTCTGTTCTGGGTCGAATCCGGCCACGCGCTTCTCCGGGGGTGACGGGCCCATGGTAGTCGTTGGAGGCGCCCCGCCCGGGATCAATCGGCCGTGGCGACGTCCGGGGGCGAATCGCGCAGGCTTCGAGCGATCGCCGCCTCGTGGATCGGGACGCTCGCCCGGTCGAGCGACTCCTTCGCCTGGTGGAACGCCTCCGCGTCCACGGTCCGCGGATCGGTCCTCGAGCGGTCGATGAACCGCTTCAGCTCGGCGCTGCGGGCCTCGACCGCCTCGACCTGATCCCGCGGAAGCTCGTCCCGGACCCGATCCAGGGCCTCGCCGATCCACTTCAGGTCGAGGGCGGCGTTCACCGCGAGATCGACCACCCGATGGACGTGCATGTCCTCGCGGGCATGCTCGAGGGATTCCGCCTCGATGCGGTCGATCTCCTCCGCGGTGAGTCCGTGCGTGGGAAGGACCTGGACCGCGGCACGCCTCCCGCTCCGACGCTCGACCGCCTCGACCCCGAGCACGCCGTTGGCATCGACCTGGAACGCGACCTCGATCTGGGGAATGCCCGCAGGCATCGGGGGAAGACCCCGAAGCTCGAATCGCGCGAGGCTTCGACAGTCCTCCGCCATCTCCCGCTCGCCCTGCAGGACGTGGAGCGCGACATTGGTCTGGCCATCGACGCTCGTCGAGAACATCTCGGTCGCACGGACCGGAACGGTCGTGTTGCGGACGACGAGCTTCGCCATCGCGCCTCCCACGGTCTCCAGGCCGAGCCCGAGCGGCACGACGTCGAGAAGCAGCGCGTCGCTTCGAATCCCGGAGAGGATCGCCCCCTGCATCGCCGCCCCGAGCGCGACCACCCGATCGGGATCGAGCGCGGTGTAGGCGGGACCTCCGAACCATGCCTCGACCGCCTCCCGGACGATCGGCATCCTCGTCGAGCCGCCGACCATGACGACTCGATCGACGGCCTCCCGTTCCAGGCGGGCATCCCGCAGCGCCGAGGCGCAGAGTTCGATCGTGCGGTCGACCAGCGGTCGAGCCGCCGCCTCGAAGTCGGCACGCCGGAACGTCCTCCGGATGTCGGCCACGAGGCCGCCGCCGTCGACATCGACCTCGGCGGTGTCCGACTCGCCCAGTGCGATCTTCGTTCGCTCGCCCACCTCCCGAAGCACGGCCTTCCTCCGCGCCACCACCTCGGCCTCGCCGCCCTCCCGCTCGATCTCCTCCAGCAGGTCGCTGACGAGGAGTCGATCGAAGTCGTCGCCGCCGAGACGCGAGTCCCCGGCGGTCGCGATCACCCGGAAGATCGCCTCACCCCCCGGCTCGTCGGGCGGGACGACCTCGAGGACGGTCACGTCGAAGGTCCCGCCGCCGAGGTCGTAGACGACGATCGTCTCGGCGGTCGCCCGCTGTCCGATGCCGTAGGCAAGGGCCGCGGCCGTGGGTTCGTTGAGGATGCGGAGCACCTCCAGCCCCGCGAGACGGCCCGCATCCCGAGTCGCCTGTCGCTGGGAGTCGTCGAAGTAGGCCGGGACGGTGACCACGGCCTTGCGAACATCCGTTCCCAGCACCCGGGAGGCCTCCGCCCGAAGGTGACGCAGGAGATCGGCCGAGACCTCCTGCGGCGTCCGTGTCCTGCCCGCCGCGGCGATCACGGCCAGGCCACGGGGGCCCGGCTCGACCGGGAACGAGACGCTCGAGGCCTCGAGGCGCCGGTCCTCGAACGTCCTGCCCATGAAACGCTTGAACGAGTAGACCGTGCGATCCGGATGGTCGCGGAGGGATTCCGCCGCCGCTCGTCCGACCGCTTCGACGCCGTCCGTCCCGTATCGAATCACCGAAGGGACGATCTCGCCATCCTCGGAAGCCGCCACGATCCGCGGACCCGAGGCGTCGGCGATCGCCACGAGGGAGTTCGTGGTGCCGAGATCGATCCCGATGACGGGTTCGGTTCCCACCGCGGCCTGGTCTTCGCTGGGGGCGGAATCTGCCATGCGGACAGTCTACGACCGCCACGCGTCCGACCGCCGGGAACGTGATCGCCCGGACACCCCGTCTGGGGTGCCCGGGCGAGCACGGATCGTCAGGTTGGCGGAGCCTCGCCTCGTCAATCGAAGACGGCGATGACCTCTTCGTCGACGGGGGCCTCGGAATCGACCTCGCCCTCGACACGAGCTCGTTCCGCGTCGGCGATCCGGGCGGCGACCTCCTCGATGCGGGCCCGCACTCGAGCCTTCGCATGCATCGCTTCAGCCAGCAGCTCCGGTGGAATCGCGGCTCCCTCGAACGCGAGATGATCCCGGGAATCGTTGGTTTGCGTCGACGAGTTGTCTGAGTTTCTTGACACCACGGTGCTTCCAGTTGTTGATCGTGCTCACACCGACTCCGAGGGAACGAGCAGCCTGATCGTAGCTGAGTCCTCGGCAGATGATCAGGCGGATGGCCGCCTGCTCATTGTCCGTCAGAAGTTCCATCGCTTGATGGAAATGCCTGCTTCCGACGAAAGCCATCTCCGTCGAGCCGTTCGCCGGCCCCTCCGATTCGATCGAATCCGTGGACCGGTTCTCCCGGCTCGCCATGTCGTATCGGATGGCCTCGTCCGCTCGGCGCCGCCGTTGCTCGCGGTGATACCGCTTGCGAACGAGGTTCTCCCCGATACGGAAGAGATAACCCACGTTCAGCTCACGATTTTCGAGATTCTTGAGCTGAAGGACACGAAAATAGACCTCCTGGGCGATCTCCTCGGCCTGCTCCGCCGTGGTCAGCCGCCTGAGGAAGCCGACGAGCCGGCGATGATGCCGCTCGAAGAGCTCCTGGGTCTTCTCCCCCGCGGAACGGT
>JAYZBK010000188.1:0-6237 GCA_036339295.1 Planctomycetota bacterium | reverse complement strand
AGGTCGGCGGCCTGGACGGGTTCCCGCGCCGCCGAGGAGGTCGAGCCTCCGGCGGGGGCGGGCTCCGGCGTGTCGGCGCTGAGGTTCGAGACCGCCTCGAAGTTCGGTCGGGCGTCGGGGGTCGAGAGGACGACGATCGGTCGATCCTCCGGCGTGCTGACGATGCTCCAGGTCACGAGCGAGGCGATCACCAGGACGCCGAGGTGGAGCATCACCGACACCGACCACGACATCGGCGTCGCCAGCCGACCCTGGGGTCGATGGGCGGTCTCCGGTTCCGTCGCGTTGTCCGGCTCGGCGGTGGTCATCGAAGCGTCGAGTCTAGCGAAGCCTTCCAATCTCGACGATGCCGAGGCGGAAGTCCGGGATGCCCTTGTCCCGCGGGAAATTTCCCGTTCGTGGTCGACTGCGTGGGGCGGCGATGTCGGCCGGCGGGGACGCTCGGCTGGTCGGGGCGGTGGGCCCGGGCGTCGGGGTCACTCCTCCCCGTCGAGATCGCCTTCCTCGTCGTGATGGCCACCACCGACCGCTGCGCGGGCCGCCCGCGGGCGTCCGAAGATCCCCTGGTCGATCGACACGGCGCCGGCCCCTCCGAGCACGATGCCGATGGCGAGGACGCCCAGCGCGAGCTGCGAGGCCGCCCGGTGGAAGTCGACGAGGCCGAGGTCGAACGGGCCGACGGTGGAGACGACGGGCCAGCTCGTGAGGGCGAAGGCGACCCCCATGATCGTGGCGAGCCCGAGGGCCCAGATCCGGCTCAGGAGACCGACGAGCAGCAGCGCGCCACCGACCAGTTCGACGATCGAGGTCGCCCACGCCGCGACCACCGGGGAGGACACGCCCTGCTTCTCCAGCAGGTCGGCGAGTCCGTAGACGGGCCTGGCCGTGATCGTCCGATCGGTCGCCTCGCCCGGCGAGGCGGCGTCCCCGGCGTCCGGGTTCGGCGTGCCGGACCGGCCGGTCATCCGCTCGACCACCTCGACGCTCTCGCCGGTGAAGGTGGTCGTCCCCATGATGTTCTTCCAGCCGATCGGCACGAACACCGCGCAGAGCAGGATCCGCGCGAGCAGCGGGGTGAGGTGCGAAGCGGCGATGCGGCTGAACGACATGACGAGGGCTCTCCAGTGCGGGGCGGGGGAACCACGATCCCGGTGACCGGCTTCGGGTCGTCCCCGACCGTAGGATACGAGGATGCCGCGGGCGTGGCGGAACTGGCAGACGCGCGGGATTTAGGTTCCCGTGGGGGCAACCCCGTGCAGGTTCGATTCCTGTCGCCCGCAGTCGAGGCGGGACGCGTCCCGATCCTCTCGCCCCGATCCTCCCGGACCGGATCCTCCCGGACCAGACCCCCCGGACCAGATCATGTCGACCGCAACCGATCCCAACCAAGGTCACGCCGGTGATCACGGCTGGCGCCCCGAGGACTGGCGGGACCATCCGACGACCCAGCAGCCGAACTACGACGACCAGGACGAGCTGGCCCACGCCGTCGCGGCCCTGAAGTCGCTGCCCCCGCTGGTCACCAGCTGGGAGATCGAGCGTCTCAAGTCCCAGATCGCCGAGGCGGCCGAGGGCGGGAAGTTCCTCCTGCAGGGAGGCGACTGCGCCGAGCGATTCGACGAGTGCGACGCGGAGTCGATCGCCGCCCGCCTCAAGATCCTGCTCCAGATGAGCCTCGTGCTCGCCCATGGCGGCCGACGTCGCGTCATCCGCGTCGGGCGGTTCGCCGGGCAGTACGCCAAGCCGAGGTCCGCCGACCTCGAGCGTCGGGGCGAGGTCGAGCTCCCGAGCTATCGGGGGGACATCGTCAACGGGCCGGAGTTCACGGAGGAGGCCCGGCGGCCCGACCCCGAGCGCATGCTCGCGGGGCACGGTCGATCGGCGCTGACGTTGAACTTCATCCGTTCGCTGATCGACGGCGGCTTCGCCGACCTGCACCATCCCGAGTACTGGGACCTCGACTTCGTCCGCCATTCACCGATGGCCACCGAATACCAGCGGATGGTCGAGTCGATCGGGGAGGGGCTCCGTTTCATGGAATCGCTCGCCGGCGTGAAGGTCCAGGACCTCTCGCGGGTCGACTTCTTCACGAGCCACGAGGCGCTCCTGCTCGAGTACGAGGCGGCGATGACCCGGCGGGTGCCGCACCGGGAGGGCTGGTGGAACCTCGCCACGCACCTGCCCTGGATCGGTCTCCGGACCGCCGATCCCGACGGCGGCCACGTCCGCTACATGTCGGGCATCCGCAACCCGGTCGCGGTGAAGGTCGGGCCGGGGCTCGCCCCCGAGACGATCGTCCAGCTCGCGGACCGGCTCGATCCCGAACGCGAGCCGGGGCGACTGACCTTCATCCATCGGTTCGGCCGCGACGGCATCGACGAGGGCCTGCCTCCCGTGCTGGAGGCGGTCAGGGCGACCGGGCGAACGCCGCTCTGGGTCTGCGATCCGATGCACGGCAACACCCGCAGCGTGACCCCGAGCTCGGGCTCCCTTGCGGGCACGGCGGTGAAGACCCGCTCCTTCGACGACATCCTCCAGGAGCTGGAACGGGCGTTCGAGATCCATGACGCGTGCGGCACCCGGCTCGGCGGGGTCCACTTCGAGCTCACCGGCGAGAACGTCACCGAGTGCGTGGGCGGGGCCCGAGGGCTCGGGGACGCCGATCTGGGGCATGCCTACCGCTCGCAGGTCGACCCTCGGCTCAACTACGAACAGGCGCTCGAGATGGCCATGCTGATCGCCCGCCGCATGCGGGACGGTGGCGACTGAATCCCGCGGTCGCGAAGCCGACCCGGACACCGTTACACTTCGCACCTTCATGAGTGCCTCGCCCCGACGCGTCGTCATCTCCGGTCTCGGCCCCGTCACGCCAGCGGGCGTCGGGATCGATGCCCTCTGGGAGCTCGCCTGCAACGGCGGGCACGCCCTGTCCCGCATCCAGTGCTTCGATGCCTCCGGCTTCCGGAGCCGGCACGGCGGGGAGATCACCCGCGAGCTGTTCAACGTCCGCGACGCGGTGCCGAAGTCCTACCGGAAGGCGACCAAGGTCATGGCTCGCGACATCGAGTTCGCGGTCGGCGGCGCCGCCGCCGCGGTCGCGGATGCCGGACTCGTCACGCGGGCGACGACCGAGGACGAGCCCACGATCGCGCCGGATCGCATGGGCTGCCACATCGGGGCGGGCTTGATCGCGGCGGACATCGACGAGCTGACGATGGCCCTCTCGCGCTCGACCGACGACGCCGGCGACTTCGACTACGCGACCTGGGGTCGCGAGGGCATGGGGAACCTGACGCCGCTCTGGCTGCTCAAGTACCTCCCGAACATGCTGGCGTGCCACGTCACGATCATCCACGACTGCCAGGGCCCGTCGAACACCATCACCTGCGCCGAGTCCAGCGCGACCCTCTCGGTCGGCGAGTCCCTCCGGGTCATCCAGCGCGGCGCGGCCGATGCCTGTCTCACGGGCGGGTGCGACTCGAAGCTGAACCCGATGGCGCTCCTCCGCCAGCAGTTCGCGGGACGGCTCGCCGAGACCGGCGACGACGACGCGACCGCGCACGCCGCGGTCCGTCCCTACGCGAGCGACGCCGACGGCACGCTCGCCGGCGAGGGCGGCGGCATCCTCGTGATGGAGACGCTCGAGTCGGTGCAGGGCCGCGGCGGGCGTGCCTACGCCGAGATCGCCGGAGCGGGGGCGGCCCAGTCCGCCTGCCCCGACACCGTCGGCATGGCGTTCGCCGAGGACGATCCCGGACTCGAGAGCGCGATCCGACAGGCGATCCGGGCGTCGGGCCTCGAACCCTCCGACATCGATGCCATCGTGCCCAGCGGCACCGGCATTCCCGCGGTCGACGCGGCCGACCGCCGTGGCATGGAGGCGGTCTTCGGGGAACGCCTCGCCTCGATCCCGCTCATCCTCCCGGTGTCGATCGTCGGCCTCTGCGGGGCGGGCATCGGCGCCGTCTCGCTGGCCCTCGCCGCCAAGGCGATCGAGGCCCAGCGGCTGCCCGCGCGGGTGAACGTCGACTCGATCGACGGACTCGACGCCGCGGCGTCACCGGCCCGGGACGCGGATCTTCGCTCGATCCTGGTCTTCACCACGAGCCTCGGCGGCCCGTCGGCCGCGGGGGTGCTCACCCGACACGAGGAGTCCGCCTGATGGCCGCCGACCGAAGCGATCGTGAACGCGTCGTGATCACCGGCATGGGCTGGGTGACCCCGCTGGGTCACGATCTCGAGTCGGTGTGGTCGAGGCTGATGGACGCGGACAGCGGCATGGCCCCGGTCACGCGATTCGACGCGGCGACCTTCCCCACCTCGTTCGCGGCGGAGGTCCGGGACTACGACGTCTCGAAGTACGTCGACGACCCGGCGGTCCACGAGCACGCGGGCCTCAACGTCCAGTTCGCGCTGGGCGCCGCGCGCCAGGCGTGGACGCAGGCGGGGCTCGAGGCGGGGGCGTTCGATCCGCTGCGGGCCGGCATGTACCTCGGGGCGGGCGAGGGCGTGCTCGACTTCGACAACTACGCGGCGAGCAACATCGCCGGCTGGGACGGCGACCAGCGACGGGTCGACGGCGTCCGCTGGGTGGCCGAGGCGCTCGAGCGGATGGACTCCTGGCGGGAGATCGAGCAGGAACCCAACATGCCGCTCGCCCACCTCGGTCGCGAGTTCGGCCTTCGCGGTCCGGCGTTCAACTGCCTCACCGCGTGCGCCGCGAGCACGCAGGCGATCGGCGAGGCCACCGACATCCTTCGTCGCGGCGATGCCGACCTGATGCTGTCGGGTGGCACGCACACCATGATCCATCCGCTCGGGGTGACCGGCTTCAACCGGCTCACGGCGCTCTCGCAGCACGACGGCGATCCGACCGAGGCCTCCCGTCCCTTCGACCGCACCCGCGGCGGCTTCGTGATGGGCGAGGGTTCCGGGATGGTCGTCCTCGAGACGCTCGAGCACGCGAGGAAGCGGGGGGCGACCCCGATCGTCGAGGTCCTCGGCTACGGCTCGAGCTGCGACGCCTACCGCATCACGGACATCCAGCCCGACGGGCGCGGGGCGGCCGCGGCGATGAACCAGGCACTCGGGGAGGCCGGGATCGATCCGCACGCCCGCGACGCCGACGGTCGACCGGGCGTGCAGTACATCTCCGCCCACGGGACGGGCACGAAGGAGAACGACTCGATCGAGACCCGGGCGGTCAAGGCGGTCTTCGGCGACCTCGCCCCGGACATCCCGATGAGCTCGATCAAGAGCATGATGGGCCACCTGATCGCCGCCGCCGGCGCGGTCGAGCTCATCACCAGCGCCCTCGCGATCCAGCACGGTCGGATCCCGCCCACGCGGAACCTTCACCATCCCGACCCCGACCTCGATCTCGACTACGTCCCGAACGAGGCGAGGGCGACCGTGGTGGACACCGCGCTCTCGAACAACTTCGGGTTCGGCGGCCAGAACGACACCCTCGTCATCTCGAGGATGACCGGGTCGGCGTGAGGCTCGTCCGCGCGATCTCGACGATCGGCGTCGTCCGGTGGGTCCTCCTGCTCGCGATCGTGATCGGTGTCGCCGGCTGGTTCCTTCTTCATCGACCGGGCTGGTGGACCGGGGCGGGCGACCGCTCCCCCCGCGCGGTGGCGGTGGGCACCGGGCTCGAGCAGGCGATCACCCGCGAGGTCACCAAGGTCCGCGAGCCGGGTCCGTGGGGCTTCGTGCTCGTCGAGGACGAGATCAACGCGTGGCTGGTCAACCGCCTCGAGCCGTGGCTCGAGAGCCGGGGCGACGTCATCCTGCCGGCGGACGTCTCCGATCCGAGGATCCGGTTCGGCGACGGCTGGGTCGAGGTCGGACTGCTCACGCACCAGGTGGGGTTTCCGATCTTCGCCTCCGCGCGGTTCGAGGTCCGGCTCGACGGCGGCACGTTGACGCTGGTGCCGCTCGAGGGACGGATGGGCCCGAAGACCTTCGACCGGGAGGCCCTCGCCTTCCTCGCGGACTACGCCCTCCTCGACGACCGGAGCGAGCTCGACCCCTCGGGTGAACTTCGCGTTCCGGCGGTGATCGACCTCGTCGACGGTCGCCGCGTGGTCCTGGAGGAGCTCGAGGTCGCCCCGGGGGAGCTCGGGCTGCGATTCCGAACCCCGGGGCCCTGAATTCTGGACGACTCGTCGGCTCGGCCGGTCAGGCCGCCCCGGCGGCGGCGTCCTGCGACCATGGACCCGACGGGTACGAGGC
>JAYZBK010000187.1:0-17272 GCA_036339295.1 Planctomycetota bacterium | reverse complement strand
CGTTCCCGGCGAGGACCGCTTCGGACTGAATCTCGTCATCGTCGACTTCGACGGCGACGGTCGCGAGGACGTGCTCGTCGGCAACGACTCCCAGCCCAACCAGCTCCATCGGAACCTGGGGGACTGGCGGTTCGAGGACATCGGTCTTCGCGTCGGAGCGGCGACCAACCGCGAGGGCGATGCGCAGGCGACGATGGGCATGGCGGTCGGGGACGTCGACGGCGACGGGACGCCGGATGTCTTCACGACCAACTTCTCCAGCGACACCAACACCCTGCACGTCAATCGCAGCGGCTACTTCGACGATCTCACCCGGCCCTTCGGACTCGCCGAGGGCTCGCGGCAGATGCTCGGGTGGGCCACGGAGTTCGTCGACCTCGATCACGACGGGGACGAGGACCTCGTCGTCTTCAACGGCCACGTCTACCCGCAGGCGACCCTCGAGAGCATGGACTCCCCCTACGCGCAGGCGCCCGGTCTCTGGAGGCGCGGCCCCGACGGTTTCGAATTCATCGACCCCACGGGCGACCGACACCGGCGAGAGGCGGGACGCAATCCGTGGCTGTCGCGCCCGGCCCACGATCGCAGCGCGGTCTTCGCGGACCTCGACCTCGACGGGGACGTCGACGTCGCGGTCGCGGAACGCAACGGACCGGTGCGCGTGCTGGAGAACCTGCACGACGGCGAGGGGGACTGGATCGTCGTGAGACCCGAGCCGGCGACCGGGGCCCGGATCGAGCTCCGCGACGGCGACGACGTCCAGGCACGCTGGATCCGCGGGGGCGGGCCGTTCCAGTCGAACGCCGCGCCGGAGGCGCACTTCGGACTCGGGCGATCGTCCGGGGGCCCCGTCCGGATCGAGGTCCGGTGGCCCGACGGCACCCGTCGCGTCCTCGAGGTCATGCCGGGGCGGCGGGTCCGGGTCGAGCGCGACGCGAGCAGGCCCGGCGATTCAGAGGATCGGTGAGAGCAGCCCCGCCGCGTTCTCGGCGAGGACCCGGCGACGGGGGCGGGCCTCCCACTCCGCGGCCGAGAGGCGGACGCTTCGATCGCAGTACGACTGCTGGAGGAACCGGAGGTTGCTCGCGAAGTCGGAGTCGTAGACGAGCACGCCCGCCTCGAAGTTCAGGTTGAAGCTCCGACGGTCGAGGTTGCAGCTGGTCACCAGCGCGATGTGCCGGTCGACGGTGATGGTCTTGGCGTGGAGGAGGCCACCCTCGAACTCGAGGAGCCGGACGCCGGCGTCGAGCAGCGGACCGTAGTTCGATCGACTCGCGAGGGCGACCAGCCGGGAGTCGTTCCTTCGCGGAAGGACGACGGTGACGTCGATGCCGCGACGGGCGGCGGTCGCGAGGTTCACGATCGTCGCGTTGTCGGGGACGAAGTAGGGCGTGGTGAGGACGAGTTCGTGATCGGCCTCGTGGATGCAGGCCTGGATGAGCTGGGTCGCGGCGTGGTTCTGCGAGTTCGGGCCGGACGCGACCACCTGCGCGATCATGCCGCCCTCCCGCGGTTCGATGGGCGTGCGAAGGAAGTCCACGAGCGACTCGTCGGTGTCGAGGAACCAGCCCTCGACGAAGAGGAGGTGCAGCTCCTTGGAGACCGGTCCCTCGATCCGGATGGCGCAGTCGACCCAGGGGGCGTACTTCGGCTTGGGCGCGAAGCTCGCCTCGGCGAGGTTCTGGCTTCCCGTCCACGAGAGTTCGCGGTCGATCACCGCGATCTTGCGGTGGTTCCGCAGGTCGATCCGGGCGAGGAAGGTTCGCGCCGCGTTGGCCGGAAGGGCGGCGACCACCTCGACGCCGCCGGCCCGCATCCGGGCGCAGAGCCGGGATCGCAGGAAGTTTCGACTCCCGACCGCGTCGACGAGGACGCGACAGGTCACGCCCCGTTCGGCCGCGCGGACCAGCGCCTCGCCGATCCTCGTCCCCGCGGCGTCGTCCAGCCAGATGTAGAAGAGGAAGTGGCAGTGCTCCCGGGCGGCGTCGATGTCCTCCTCCATGCGACGCAGCACTTCGTTCGTGTCGCCGAAGAGCTCGATCCGGTTCCCGCGGACCGGCGCGCCGCCGCTGACCCTCTCCGCGAGCCGCGCGAGGTGCGCGTCCACCCGGGGAAGATCGGCGTGGGCCGCGACCCTCGGATCGCCGTCGGCGTGGATCTCCGGCTGGTCGAGGATCTCGCGGATCTTCCGGTGCCGACGGATGCGGAGATGCCCGATCCGGGTCTGGCCGACGAGGAGATAGAGGATCGAGCCCGCGAACGGCAGGGCGAGGAGGACGAGGATCCAGCCGATGCGGACCTCGGGGTCCGTCCGCCTCTTCCAGAGCACGGCGAGGGCCAGGCCGATCCGGATCGCGAACTCCGCGACGAGGATGATCTCGCCGAGGACACCGAGTCGATTGAGTTCGGTGATCCAGTCGAACATGGACGGGGCTCCGGTTCGGGATCCGTCTCGAACCCGTCAGGCGAGTTCGAGGATCTCGAACTGGGTCGACCCCTTGGGCAGGTCGACGCGCACCACGTCGCCCACCCGGGCCTTCATGAGGGCCTCGCCGAGCGGGCTCGTGCTGGTGACCTCGATGTAGTCGAGCGAGAAGTCGCCGCTGGAGGTCCCGACGATCTTGTAGAGGTCCTCGTCCCCGGTGTCGACCTCCCGGAGCTTGACCGTCGCGCCCACGAAGACCATGTCCTCGGGGATGTCGAGCTCGTCGGTCACCTGGCTGTTGGCCAGCCGTTCCTCGAGATCCTTGATCTTCGCGTTGTTGAGTCCCTGGTCCTCGCGGGCCGCGTGGTACTCGGCGTTCTCCTTGAGATCCCCGAGCGCCCTCGCCTCCGCGATCCTCACGATGATCTCCTTGCCCCTTGCGTGCAGGTCCTTCAGTTCCTGCTCGAGCTTCTCCTTGTCGGCGCGGGTGAGGAATTCCATCGACGATCTCCGGGACTGGCCTGGTGCCGCGTCTCGATCGCGGCTGAAAGAAAGGCCTCGCCGCTGGCGGCGAGGCGGAGGGGTCCTTTTCGAAACGTCCATCAGGCTATCGCGACTCCGGGAGAATCGTCAATTCCCGGCGTGAACGCCGGTGGGAGACGATCCAGAGCAGCCCTCCGGCCCCTGCAACGATCGATGGGTGGATCCAGGCGGGCGTCTCGACCGGCGACGGGCCGCCGCCCGCGACGATCCACGTGCGGGCCAGGGGGCTCCAGGCACCCAGCGACTCCGTGTCGAGCGCGACCGCCGCGATCGGTGGAAGGACGACGAGGGCGAGCAGGCCGGCCATGGCGATCGAGCGTCCGCGTCGTTCGACCCCGACGAGGGCCAGAAGGCCTCCCGCGAGCACGGCCGAGGCCAGCAACTCGAACGAGACCAGCGAGGTGCGTTCGACCGGCCACGTCGTCACCAGCCTCAGCGGCCACACGACGATCTGGCCGAGGGCCGCGATCGAGACGAGGTCGAGGAACGGCGCCATGAGCGGCCGACGGGGCGGGTCGTTGGAGAGTCTCGCCAGAGGCCACGCCACGAGGGTGCCGATCATCATCGACACGACCATCATCCGCACCGCCGGGGTGTAGGTCGCGGAGGTCGGTTGCAGCGGGGGGCGGACGCCGATCGAGATCAGCCAGGACGCGGCAAGCCAGATGCTGGCACCGAACACGAGTCCGCGGGGGAGCTCGATCGGTTGTTCGGTCTCGGGCGGGCGTCCGGGGGCCATCGTGCGAGGATAGCCGACCTCAACGGGTCGTCCGGCGCCGCGCCTCCTCGATCGCGCGGTAGGTCGCGAAATCCATGCGGAGATCGATCTCGCCCAGTCCGCCGTTCCGGCTGCACGGGGCGTCGATCCGGCCCCAGCGGGCGTCGAGGTCGTCGAGATACTGGAGCTTCTGGGTGACGGTCGTCTCGGTCGCATCCACCACGACGTCCGGGCCTTCGCCCCAGACGATCGAGCAGCCGTCGTTCGTGTGGATCACGAGTCCGCGGATCGGGGAGGTGAACTCCGAGACGTCGATGTCGCTGATCTGGTCGGACCAGTCGAACTCCGCAAGGACCCCGTGCAGGGCGATGCCGGCCTGGACCGCGTCGCCGAAGGACTCCCCGATGGCGGGCACGCGATCGACCGCCGTCCCCGAGATCCGCGGCGATCGATCGGCCGGTTCACCGTCGAGCGGCAGTCGTCTTCCACGGCTGTCGACGAGGATGTCCCGACGCTCGCCGTCGAGTCGGCCCTCGACCCACGCCGCTGGCGTGGCCCAGATGCCCTCGACGACCACGGTCCGGGCGTCGTGCCATCGGACCTGGTCGACTCGATCGAACCAGCCGGAATCGACGAGGACCTGGTGGGCCTCGCGGAGCCCGGCCCGCTCGTGCGTGGTTCGCGGGTGGCGGGCGAGCGTCTCCCGCACGACGCGATGGATCTCGCCGTGGACCCGGTCGAGCCAGTAGTCGGACCGGCCGTGGAACCATCCCGAGTCCGGGAACCTCACGTCGATCTCGTGTTCGATCGCCACGTCCCGCGCGGTGGCTCGTCGTTCCAGTTCGGGGACGCCGTAGGTGATCCCGACGGCCACGCCCGCGATCGCGAGGATCCACCCGGTGGCCTGGATCGCGCGGCGACCCGGGGTTCCGGGCTCGAACGCCTCGCGGAGGCCCGCAAGACGGCCGCGATCCTTGTTCTTCCTGCTGTTGCGACCCTTCGGCATGGAGGGGTCATCGACCGGAAGGCTACCCCGGCCGCAGTTTCAGGCCGTGCGGGAAGGGCCCGTCGCGGCCGAATCGACGATCGACCGGCACAGGGTCGGGAAGTCCACCCCCGTCGCGGCCGCGGCCTTGGGGAGCAGGGAGTGATCCGTCATCCCGGGGATCGTGTTCACCTCGAGGAACATCGGCCTCGGGTCGGGGGCGTCGCCGGCGGGCAGCATCCAGTCCACCCGACCGAGGTCCCGGATCGACATCGCCTCGGCGATGCGCCCGCTCCACTCGTGCAACCGCTCGGCGACCCCCGCGGGGAGCGATGGTTCGACGACGTATCTCGTGTCGGAACGCTCGTACTTCGCCTCGTAGTCGTACCACCCCTCCGACGGGACGATCTCGATGATCGGGAGCGGGCGGCCTCCGAGAAGGCCCACCGTCAGCTCGCGGCCCTCGACCAGGGCCTCCGCCATCAGTCGACCGTGCCCGGCATCCTCGAGGCCGAGGAGAGCCTCGAGCTCCGTGGTCGTGCGGGCCATCCGCACGCCGACGCTCGAGCCGTCGGCGACGGGTTTCACCACGAGCGGGGGAGGCAGCTCGACCGGCCGGTCCGCCTCGATGGCGACGGCCGCCGGCGTCGCGATCCCGAGCGACGCGACGGTCGCCTTCGTTCGAAGCTTGTCCATGGCGTGGGATGCCGCCACCGAACCGCTTCCGACGAAGGCGATGCCCATCGCCTCCAGGAGCGCCTGGAGCGAGCCGCCCTCGCCCCACGGGCCGTGGAGCACGGGGAAGACGACGTCGGCGCGGGCGTCCTCGACCATGCCCCGAAGCTCGTCGACGTCGGGGCGTTCGATCGTGCGATCCACGACCCGGAGATCGTCGAAGGTCGCGAGGGCCGTCGCGACCCGGGTCCCCGAGGCGATGCTCACCTCGCGCTCGGCGTCCGGGCCGCCCTTCAGGACCAGGATGGACTGGGGCGCAGAACCGTTCACGGGGTCTCCGACTCCCGCTTCCAGACCACGACTTCCCGTTCCAGTTCGATCCCGCGGCGATCCCGCACCTGCTCGACGACCCGGTCGCCGAGTTCGATCGCGTCGTTCGCGCGACCCCCGCGGGCGATGGTGATGAAGTTCGCGTGGACCTCGGAGACCGTCGCGGAGCCGACCGTCGTCCCCTTGAGGCCGCATTCGTCGATGATCCGTCCGGCGGAGACGAGTTCGCCGGTCGCCGGATCGACGGGATTCCGGAACATGCAGCCGGCCGACTTCTCGGCGAGAGGCTGGGTGCTCTTCTTGTACGCGGCGATCTCCTTGATCCTCGCTCGGAGCTCCACCGGATCCTCCTGCCGGACGCGGAACACGCCCCAGAGGACGATCGGATCGACGATGTTGGTCCGCCGATACCCGAACTCGAGTTCCTCCGCCGAGTAGACCCGCATCTCCCCGTGGTCGTCCAGGCAGGCGATCGCGTGCACGGTGTCGCCGATCGAGCCGTAGCGCCCGCCGGCGTTCATCCGGACGGCGCCCCCGATCGAGGCGGGGACACCCATGAGGACCTCGAGCCCCGAAAGGCCGCTGCGAGCCAGGTCCATCAGGCTTCGGGCGAGATCGGCCCCGGCGCCGATGCGGACGAGGTCGACCTCGCCGTCGGCGTTCCGCTCGAGCGATCGAAAGGCGGGGGCGTCGAGCCTGACGACGATGCCGCCCACGCCTTCGTCCGCGACCAGGAGGTTCGCGCCTTCGCCGATGATCCGGAGGGGCATCCCCGATCGCCGGCATCGCCGGACGATCTCTGCGAGGACGATCGGGTCCTTCGGGTGGAGGAGGATGTCCGCGGACCCGCCGGCACAGAACCAGCTGTCGGTCCCGATCGGGGCGTCGATCTCCACTTCGACGTCGAGGTCGCCGAAGATCCCGGCCGTGGAGCGTCGATCGGTCACGCGGAGGCCTCGCTGCTTCGATCGACCAGCGCTCGCCCGATCTGCCAGACCGGACCGGCGCCCATGACCACCACGAGATCGCCGTCCCGCAGCACCTCCTCGAGATGTTCGACGATCGCCTGGAAGGGGTGGGCGTGCATCGCGGTCGTTCCCGAGGCCCGCAGTCGATCGACGAGGTCGGCGGCCGAGATTCGACGTCGCTCCTCCTCGCTGTCCCGGACGAAGAAGATCTCCGGCACGATGACGAGGTCGGCCTGCCCGAACGCGTGGGCGAACTGCTCCAGCAGGAAGCGGGTCCGACTGTGCTGGTGGGGCTGGAACACGCAGATCAGCCTTCGGGGTCGCATCGAGGCGCGAATCGCCCGAAGCGTGACCTCGCACTCGCTCGGATGGTGCCCGTAGTCGTCGATCACCACCGCGGTGCCGCCGTCGGAGGTCCCGACCTCGCCGAGTCGCTGCATGCGTCGATCGATGCCCTCGAACCGCTCCATCGCCGCACCCACGTCCTCCCAGTCGGCACCGAGCCATCGTGCGAGGATCGCGGCGGCGCCGGCATTCAGGGCGTTGTGGTCGCCGACGAGCTTCGAGTTCCAGCCGACGACCATCGCGCCGTCCTGCAGGATCCCGACGCGTCCGGTTCCCGCGTCGTGGACGACCTGGTGGTCGGCGGACGGCGCGAAGCCGAAGGTCTCCACCCGGCAGGCGAGGCCGGTGCAGATCTCCCGTCGATGCCCGCCCTCGTGGGCGATGAGGAGCCGGCCTCCGTCGGACGCCGAGGGGATCAGCCGGGCGAAGTCCCGGAAGCTCTCGACGATCTCGTCGATCGACCCGTAGAAGTCGAGGTGGTCCTCCTCCACGTTGTTGATCAGGGCGATCGTGGGCCGGTGTCGATGGAACGAGCGATTGAACTCGCACGCCTCGGCCACGAAGACGCCCGGTCTCCGGGTTCCGTCGACCTCGATCTCCGGGGCGCCCACCCGCCATCCGCCGCCCAGCTGGGGACATCGGGCCCCGGCGATGAAGCTCGGGTCGAGCCCGCATTCGACGAGGGCGTGCGCGAGCATCGAGGTCGTCGTGCTCTTTCCGTGGGTGCCCGCGATCGAGACCCCGGTCCGCCCCTTCATCGAGAGGCCGACCGCTTCCGCGTAGGTGATCGTCCGGAGGCCCGAATCCCGGGCCGCCCGGAGGGCCGGATCGTCGTCGGGGATCGCGGCGCTCGCGACGACGAGATCCACGTCCTCCGGGATCGGGTTCGCGGTCGATTCGGCCCCGATCGCGACCGGGATCCCCGATCGTCGGAGCTCCTCCACGACCGGGGAGTCGTGGGAGTCCGCACCGCTGGGGCGGGCGCCGCGGTCGAGCATGATCCGGGCGAGTCCGCTCATCCCCGACCCCCCGATGCCCAGGAGATGCACCCGGCGATCCCGGAAGGGATCGTCGGCCGGCGTCCCGTGTTCGCGGGCCTGGCGACCGGATTCCGGGGGGGGAGCCTGGGAGGACGACATCACCGGACTGTATCGGCGAGATCGCGGGTCGAGCCGCACCCGGAGGATCGATCGCGGAGGACCTACAATCCGGGGCATGAGCGGAGAGCAATCAACGGCGAAGGACGGCCAGGTGCCCCGCGCCCAGGTCCTCATCGTGGACGACGAGACCGAGCACGCCGAAGTCATGGCGGAGGCGCTGCGGAAGCCGGGGCACGTCTGCACGATCGTGAACGGGCTCGAGTCCGCGAGGGAGGAGCTCCTCCATGGTGCGTTCGACGTGGTCGTGACCGACCTGGTCATGGAACACGAGACCGCGGGGCTCGAGGTCCTCTCGCTGGTCCAGGAGCAGCAGCCCGATGCCGCCACGATCCTGGTCACCGCCCACGGGGACGTCCCGACCGCCAAGGCGGCCCTCCAGGGCGGGGCCTACGACTTCATCGAGAAGCCGCTCGACCTCGTGGTGTTCCGCAATCTCGTGGACCGGGCCGCGGAGACGGTGCTCCTTCGCCACCGCACCTCGATGCTCGAGGGCCAGCTCGACGCGGCCTACGGCGTCGAGGGCATCATCGGCGACTCGCCGGCGATCCGGGGCGTGATCAACCAGATCCGCAAGGTCGCCCCGAGCACCATCCCGGTGCTGGTGACCGGCGAGAGCGGCACGGGCAAGGAGCTCGTCGCGGCGGCGATCCACCGCCTGAGCAAGCGGGCGAAGAAGCGCTACGCGACCTTCAACACCGCCGGGCAGAGCGAGAGCCTGCTCGAGGACCAGCTCTTCGGACACGTCCGCGGCGCCTACACCGGAGCCGAGCGGGACCGGGAGGGCGTCTTCGAGTACGCCGACGGCGGGACCCTGTTCCTGGACGAGATCGGCGACATGCCGGTCTCGATGCAGCCTCGGCTGCTTCGGGTGCTCGAGAGCGGGGAGGTCATCCGGCTGGGCTCCAACGACCCGAAGAGGGTCGATGTCCGATTCGTCAGTGCGACGAATCGCGACCTCCGGGCGGCCTCGGAGTCCGGGGGGTTCCGCGAGGACCTCTACTTCCGCATCCGCGGCGTCGAGATCGCCATTCCGCCGCTTCGCGAGCGACGCGAGGACATCCCGCTGCTGGTCAACCACGCCGCGGGTCGATTCGCCTCGGAGATGGACCAGCCGATCCCGGTCGTCACCGAGGCGACCATGCTCCGGCTCGTCGGCTACGCGTGGCCGGGCAACGTCCGCGAGCTCTTCAACGCGGTGCATCGAAGGGTCATCGCGTGCGAGAACGACCGCATCGAGGTCCGGGACGTCCCGGAGGAGATCCGGGCCGGCGAGGCCGACGACGACGGTTCGGGGCTCGGCTCCGGATCGCTCGCGGGAATCGGACTCGATCGGCTCGAGAAGGAGGCGATCCGCCAGACGCTGGCCCTCACCGGCGGGAACCGGGAGCAGACCGCCAACCTCCTCGGGATCGGGGAGCGGACGCTCTATCGGAAGCTGAAGGAGTACGGACTTCGCTGACGCGGTCCGTCGCGATCACGAGTCGATCCGCCGGACCAGGCCGGTGACGAGCCCGATCTCGAGCGTGACGGTCGTGTCGTCGGCCCGGATCTCGAATCGTGGGGCCTCGTTCGCGATCACGACGCCTCGAGGATCGAACTCCAGCGTCGAGGTCGGGAGTCCTCCGAGCCGTCGCACCTCGACGCCGTCGAGCTCGAACGCATCGTCGCGCTCGAGCCGGACGATCCACGGCCGACCGTCGTGTCGTTCGAGCGGGGTCCCGTCGGTCCGTCGTTCGAGGGTCCAGCCTCGGCCGTCCTTGTCGAACCTGACGCGGACCGGGTTGCGGGGATCCGCGATCGTGCGGTGACGGGCCTGCTCGAGGTCGTCCTTGAGAAGCGTCGCGGCGGCGGCGGCCCGGGTCGTCCCGTCGTCGACCAGCAACGGCACCGCGAGTCCCGCGATCGCGAGCATGATGGACGCCACGACCAGGAGCTCGATCGTCGTGAGCCCGTGTCGAACGCGGGTTCGGTCCCGTGTCGGTCGGGGGTGGCTCATGAGTCGAGATCCTCCACCGCGACCCAGCTGATCCCCGTGTCCGGACGCCGGTCTCGTCGATTCGATCGACGACGCTCCATCGACTCCTCGACCGCATCGGCCCGGGCCTCGCGGGCGGCGTCGCTCGGCCGAGCGATCGATCCCGCCGCGCAGACCGGGACCCCGAGGGCCTCGGCGATCTCCGCGAGTCGCGAGGCGTCGCAACGATCGATCGACGTGAGGATGGGCAGGAGTCGACCCTGGGCGTCCCGATGGGGACCGGCCTCCGAGCTGAGGCCGATCATGCGTCCGCCTTCGGGGCGGGCGAAGAGCACGGAGGCGTCGCGAAGCTCGACCCGTTCCGCCACGAGCCGCCCATGGATCGCGACCTCGTCCTCCAGGCGAACCTCGGCCTCCGGGGCGACCACCGCGAAGACCCCGGTCGAGCGTCCCTTGAATCGAAGTTCCGAGTTCCTTCCCCCGGTCAGGACCACCCGGGCGGGACCGGCATGGGCGGCGGGCGAGAGCATCCTGCCATCGTCTCGCGAAGGTTCGCGATCCCGTTCCACGCCGAGCGTCGAGTCGTCGACCCACATCCTTCGTCCCGCTCGCACGAGGATGCTGCCGGCCTCGCCGACCGTCATCCGGGCGTCGCGAAGACGAACATCCCGGTCGACGTCGAGCGTCAATCGCCCTCGCTCCACGTGGATGCTCGAGCCGGGTTCCATCTCGAAGTCCCGGAGGCAGCGGATCACGAGATCACCGTCGACCTCGAGGTGCCGGCCGCGGGGGATCCGCACCTCGGCATGGACCGAGTCGTTCGACGGCACCTCCGTCAGTCGGGTGGGCCGGCGGGAGCACGCGGGCGAACCCTCGACGACCTCGATCCGCGGGGCGGCGATCGGGGGCAGTCCTTCCGGGAGGGTGCGATGGCGTCGATCCCCGTCGTCGGCCGATCGCGCCTGTCTCACGCGAATGACCTCGGTGGAGGAGACCACCGCGTCCCGGCCGAACTCCACCGAACCGGGGTCCCCGTCGAGCGTGCCGACGATCATGGTGCCGCCGGGGCCCTCGGACCAGGGAACGATCGCGGCCCGATCGAGGATCCGGATCTCCCGCTCCGCCACGATCGCCGTCTCGCCGAACCCGAGGTCGACGACCGGGGCGGTCGGTTCGAACTCCCGGGTCCGTTCGCAGGCGACGACGATCCCGTCGACCGTGGCCCGGCAGCGGAAGCGGACGCGCAGGGTGTCGTCGTCGACCGGACGGCCGTCCTCGGCGTCCGTCGCCTCGATCTCGATCGACGCCCCGTCGAACTCGAAGGCGTCGTCGAGCACGCCTCGCTCGATCGCGTCCCGCCAGTCGTGTTCCGCATCGAGGGTCGCCAGGGCCAGGTCGAGACCGCTCATCGCGGCGTGTCGTGCCACGGCGCCGTCGGCGATCCGGCGGGCCACCGGCATCGATTCGCGTCGACCGTCGAGCCAGGTCGCCGTCAGGAGCAGGCCGATCGCCAGGGCCACGACGACCAGCACGAGGGCGGCTCCGCGCCGACGCGGCGGGGTGGTGGGGTTCGAGGGGTTCATGGACGCCACTCCAGGGGGGGCTGGCCGCCGAGACGGAGAAGGCTGGACCAGGAGGCGGGGCCCGTCTCCAGGTCGAACACCACCTCGATGGCGAGGCCGGACCGATCCTCGCGGGGGGTGAACCCTCCTTCGAGGAGTCCGTCCGCGATGACGGTGCGATCGATCAGCTCGCGTCCCCGGAGGCGGGCGAGCATCGCGGCGGAGTCCATCGCGGGCCGCAGGGTCTCGTCGAAGAGCGCTCGCTCGAGTCCGTCCATGTCGTCGTCGACGACGACGGTCTCCAGCGAGAGGGTTCCACGGTCGCGATCGAGGACCAGCCAGGCGACCTCGCTGAGCTCGACCTCGCCCCCGGGGGTCCGGTCGCCGAACCACAGGAGGGTGATGTCGTCGCGGGCATCGAGGACCGCATGCATCGACGAGGTGGCCTCGACCAGCCTTCGATGCGTCGAGGCGGAGGCCAGCATCGCGGTCCGCGTGTCGGCGCCGGCCGCCAGGCCTGCGCCGAGCCCGGCGAGCAGGGACGACACGCCCGCCGCGACCAGCGTGGTCACGGCGAGGGCGACGAGCAGCTCCACCAGCGTGAGTCCCCGACGGGTCACGGCCAGCCTCCTTCCGGGACGGGGATCCAGCGTCGAAGGATCCCGAGCTCGCGGCCCGTCGCATCGAAGGCGCGGGCCTCGACGAGGCGGCCCTCGACGGCCGGACCGTCGGCAAGTCGTCGATCCGACACCGTGACCGCGACCTCGCGGCCGACCCCGATCGTCGAGTGATGGAGCGGGATGCCTCGTTCGTCGATCATGCCGCCCGGCGCCTCCCGATGGCCGTTCCATCGCAGGGGATCGCGCTGGAGGGCGTCGTGACCGATGCGTTCGACGATCGACTCGAGGACGATCCCGGCGGCGAGTTCGTCGGCGGAGGCACGGGCATGGGACTGGCCGGCGGCGAGCGCCGAGAAGATCCCCGTGATCGCGACCGCGAGGATGGCCGTGGCGACCATCGACTCGACCAGGGTCAGTCCACGATGTCCCGAAGGGCGTCCGGCCGGCATCCGGTGATCTCCCGGGGCGATCCGGCACCTGCGACGGATCGTCTCCCTGCTACGGATCGGATGCCCGGGCGGTGAGGACCGGATCGACCGACGGGAATCGACCCGCTTCTCGATTCCCGGTCCCAGCGCGGGTGCGCATCCGCGCCAGGTGGTCTGACGGAACGTCCGAGATTCCAGCCGGTGCCGCTTGCCACCCCGAGGCGTCCTCTGGGATCATGCCCGCATGTCGGGAGTGCTGACGCGGTATGTCACGGTGGAGCTCCTCAAGACGATCCTGGTCACCACCGGCGTCCTGGTGACCGTCATCGCCTTCGGTGCGACCGTCAAGCCCCTTGTCCGGAACCTGCTCGGGGGTTTCGACATCGCGCGCTACGTCGCCCTGGCCTGCATTCCCATGCTCCAGTACGCCCTCCCGTTCGCCTCGGGGTTCGGGGCGACGCTCGTGATGCACCGGTTCGCCTCGGACAACGAGGTGATCGCGATGAGCGCCTCCGGCCTGGGCTACGGCCGCATCTTCCGGCCGATCTTCCTGCTGGCGACCGTGCTCCTGCTCGTGATGGTCGTCCTGGTGAACTTCGTCGTCCCCGCCTTCTTCACGCGGATGGAGTCGATGCTGGCGCACGACGTGACCCGCCTGCTCGCCTCCGCGGTCGAGCGGGGGGAGGCGTTCGATCTCGGGGACACCCGGATCTACGCGGACGAGGTCCGGATCGTCGAGTCCCCCGAGGACACCGACGCCGTGCGGCGTCTCCTTCTCGGTGGCGTCGCGGCCGTGCAGGTCTCCGGTCGGGGTCGGCTGGAGACCGAGTTCACCGCCGAGTCGGCGACGCTCGACCTCTATCGCGTCGACGGCCGATCGATCCTGAAGCTGGCCCTCGGGGACGCCACCGTCTACCGGGCGGAGGAGGACACCTTCGTCCGCATGCCCGCGGCCGAGCCGCGGGCGATCGACCTGGGGCGTCGGCTCGAGCCGAACCCGAAGATGATGATGCTTCCCCGGATGCTCGAACTCCGCGCGGACCCGCTCTCCTACTGGCGGATCGACGAGCGGATCGACGAGCTCGGCGCGGAGCGGGCCCGCGAGCGACTCCGACGCGGCGTCCTCGAACGACTCGCCCGGGACGGTTCCATCCGACTCCTCGATGCCGGGCGGGATCGGACCTGGACGATCGCCGGCGAGCTCGATCCCGCCGACCCCTCGATGCTGGCCGGACCGACCCTTCGCCTCGACGATCGGGACGGGGTCGCCGATGCCGTGCGCATCGAGTGGGCGGTGGTCGACCGCGACGGCCTTCCGGTGATCGACCTCGACATCGAGCCGGTGATCCCGGACGACCCGGATGCGGAACCGATGCCTCGCGAGGCTCGATCCCTCGTCCTCGACGGGTTCGCGGCCGAGCCCGACTCCGCCGTCGACCGGGAGGAGATCCTCGCCTGGGCCGGGGCCGGACCCGACACCTTCACCTCCGAGACCGTCGCGAGGGCGATGCGAACGCAGCTCGATCGCATCGAGGACCTCGCCCGCGAGCTTCGATGGGACATCGACGCCCGGATCCAGCAGCGGCTGGCGCAGTCCGTGACCGGCCCGTTGCTGCTGGTCCTCGGATCGATCCTCGCGATCATGCTGCGTCACGCCACGCCGTTGCTCGTGTACATCGTGGCGTTCGTTCCGGCGATCGCCGACATCCTCCTCATCTCGGGCGGGGAGCAGTCGCTCCGCGACGGACCCGGACTGGTCGGGTACGGACTCGTCTGGTCGGGCAACCTCCTGCTCGTCGTCCTCTGCCTCCTCGCCTGGACCCGGCTCCGTCGGAACTGATCGACACGTGAATCTCCTCGATCGCTACGTCATCGCCCGCTACCTCGCGAACTTCGTGCTGCTGTTCGCGCTGCTGTTCGTGTTCGCGGTGGCGATCGACGTCGTGGTCCAGTTCGATCGCTTCGCGTCCGCCGCCCGGGGCGTCGCCGAGGCGGACGGGCGGTCGTTTCCGATCGTCCTCGCGGAGGCGATCCTCGACTTCCACGTCCCGCGGATCTTCCAGTTCTTCGCCTTCATGACCGGTCTCGTGGGCATCGGCGCCGCTGGATTCACCATCGTCCAGATGCATCGCAGCCGCGAGCTGGTCGCGATCATGGCCGCCGGCATCCCGTTGCACCGCGTGGCCGCCGCGATCCTGATCGCGCAGGCCGGGATCGTGCTCGTGCAGCTGGTCGACCAGGAGTTCGTGCTCCCCAAGCTCGCCTCGAAGCTCGTTCGCGAGCACGATTCGATCCTGGAGCCGGGCATCGAACGCTTCGAGGTCCCCCTGATGCGGGATGCCGCCGGGGATCTCCTTTACGCCGCGAGTCTCGATCCCGAGGAGGAGCGGATGGAAGGGGTCCTCGTGCTCCGACGCGGGGATGCCGGCGAAGCGACCTCCCGCCTCGTGGCCGAATCGGCCACGTGGGATCGCGTCGAGGAACGCTGGTTGCTCGAGGGAGGCCGGGAGACCGACACGCTTCGCGACCAGAAGCGGGTGTCCGGCGTCCGGACCGTCGAGGCCTGGCCGACCGACCTCTCGCCCCGCATGCTCCTCGCTCGATACAGCCTCAACTTCGCCCAGATGCTCTCGTTGTCCCAGCTTCGGGACCTGCACGCGCAGGGTGGGGCGGCGCGACTCCGGATCGAGCGCACGATCTTCGGGCGATTCTCCGGTGCGATCGTCAATCTCCTCGTCCCGGCGATCGTGCTTCCGTTCTTCCTGGTGCGGTCGCCGGGGATCGGGATGCTGGTCCAGTCCCTCCGGGCGGCGATGGTCGCGATCTCCCTCCTGGTGGGTGCGCTGGTCGCGATGACGATCGCCGTGCCCGGAGTCCCCCCGGGCGTCGGGGCGTTCCTTCCGGTGGTCATCCTGCTGCCGGTCGCGACGGCGCGGATCGTCTACCTGCGGTCCTAGCGTGACAGGGAATCGAGGCTCCACCGGAGCGAGGGATCGAGGGGTTCGATCGCCGCGGGCGGGACGAGTCGTCGGGCCAGCCGGTCCATGAGGAGTCGCTCCGCGGCGAGCCGAGCCGCCTGCTCCGCCGCCTCGCGCCCCGCCTCGAACGACGTTGCGTCGCCCGGCCGCTCCTCGAGCACCTCGAGCAGGACCAACCGGCCGTCGACGGGAATCGCCTCGGAGACCACGCCGGGTTCGAGCGCGAAGAGCGACGAGCGGAAGGTCGTCGGCCAGGCCGGATCCAGTCGGGAGATCGGAGCGAGCCGACCGCCCCGCGACGCGCTGGAGTCGATGCTCGACTCGACCGCCACGACCGCGAAGTCCTCGCCCGCCTCGATTCGCGCCCGGGCGATCTCCGCCTCGCGAAGGTCGCGGACCGCGATCACCCTCGCGACGCGGGTGGGACCGTGGGCGCGATCCCACGCCGCCCGGACGATCTCCTCGTCGAGACGAACCTCGTCCGACACCAGTGCCCTCAGGAGGGCGTTTCGACGCAGCAGCGAGGCGAAGCGGGTCGGCCCGAGTCCCCGGGCGGCGCGGAGTTCGGCCAGGAGGCGCTCCGCCCGATCCGGATCCTCGGCGAGGGCGGAGACGAGGATGTCCCGCTCCCGGGCGATCGCGGCCTCGTCCACGTCGACGTTCCGTCGCGTCGCCTCGCGGGCCACCGCCCGGTCGAGCGCCCGATCGCGCACGATCTCGGCGCCCCGGCTCTCGAGGAGCGCGGCCTGCACGTCGGCGAGTTCGATCCGGGCCCCGTCGACGATCGCGATCGGTCGCGTTGCGGGGCCCACGTCGATGGCGGCGGGGGCCTCGACGCCTCCGGCATCGGGGGCGCACGCCGGGACCAGGAGAGCCGGGAGGGCGAGAAGGGCGAGGGGTCGGCGGGGTCCGTGGTGCCTCATGGTGCGGGCTCCGGTGCGAGGTCGAGGAGGACGGCGCCGTCGAGGAACCGATGCGCGATCGACACCGCCTCCGATTCGACGAGGGCGCGGACCCGGGCGGGTTCGATCGCGGGATCGAGCCATCCGCTTCGCGACCAGACCTCGAGCATGGTGGGGGCGACGAGGATGTGGGTGACCCCTTCGCCCCGGAGTCCCTCGACGAGGCCGCGGGCCGCCGATCGTGGATCGACGGCATCGGGCATCCCGGCCCAGGTCCGTTCGACGGGGCCTCGCGTCCAGACCGTGGAGTATCGGAGTCGCGGTGCGCCGGGATCGTCGCCGGACATCGGCAGGTGCCACGGATCGGCGATGCCGAGCAGGACGACCTCGGATTCCTCGGGGAGTTCCCGAAGCAGCGTGGCGGGACCGCTGCCACGTCGGATCTCGATCGCCTCGGGATCGGTCGACACCGCGATCCGGTCGAGGTCCGCGGTGCCGTCGAGCAGGGATCGCACGCCGACGCCCTGCGGTGCGAGACCGTCCCGGTCGGTGGCATAGATCCAGGCGGGGGCGAGCGCCGCGACCCACGCGGCGACCGCGACCACGAGGCGTGGTCGATCCCGTCGAAGCACGTCGTGGAGGACGACGGCGACGAGCG
>JAYZBK010000186.1:0-8935 GCA_036339295.1 Planctomycetota bacterium | reverse complement strand
GTTGTGCTCGGTCTGGTACATGTTGGGCGTCGCGCCCTTGTAGCGGAACTCCTTCGAACCATCCGCGAACTTCAGGTTCGACGTCCGCGGGGCCCAGCCGTTCACCTTGCCGATGCCCTTGGTGCCGGCGACCCAGTCGCTGTTGTCGTTCGAGCAGTTGGGCTGCTGCCGGGCGGTGAGGAACCCTCGTGCGCCGTTGTCCCACTCGTAGATCACCGCGAAGTGATCGAAGACGTCACCCCGGGCCTCTCCCTTGCGGAGGCCACGGCCGGCGATGGCGGTCGCTCGCGCCGGCGGGACGTTGTTCATCGCCCAGTTCATCTTGTCGACGCTGTGCACCGACTGCTCGACGATGATGTCGCCGCTCAGCCAGTTGAAGTGCTGCCAGTTCCGCAGCTGGAAGTCCATGTCCGACATGTCGTCGGTGCGGTCCCGGGTCCCCAGCGGACCGGTGTGGTAGGTCGAGTGGACCGACTCGATCTCGCCGAGCGCCCCGTCGTTGATCTCGCCGTAGATCGCCCGCTCCGGCATGGCGTACCGCCAGCAGAAACCGGACATGAGCTGGGTGCCCTGCTCCTTCGCCTTCTTCGACGTCGCGATCACGCGGCGAAGCCCGGGCATGTCGGTCGCCATCGGCTTCTCGCAGAAGACGTGCTTGCCGGCGTTCACCGCCTTCTCGAGATGATCGGGGCGGAATCCGGGGGGCGTCGCGAGGATGACGACGTCGACACCGCTGTCGAGGACGTTGTCGATCGCGTCGAAGCCGACGAACTGCCGGCCGGGATCGACCATGACCCGGTTCTTGTGCTGCTGCTCGAGGCCGTTGAGGCTCCCACGGAGCCGATCGGCGTACACGTCGCCCATCGACCACAGGAGGACGCCGGGATCGGCGTTGATCGCCTGGCTCGCCGCCCCGGTGCCGCGTCCGCCGCACCCGACCAGCCCGACCTTGAGTCGCTCACTCGCGGGCGCGGAGCCCCAGACGGGCATCGAGAGCCCGGCCATCGTGCCGGCCCCGACGACCGCGGTGCCCTTGACGAACGTCCGACGACTGGTGCCCTGCTCGCTGCTGCTCTTGGAACTCATGGCTTCTCCTGCGGTGATTCCGGCCGGCGGCCGGCATGTCTTCGTGTCTCACAGAGGTTACTTGGGAACTCGGCTCAGGGATCGCAGACCACCCGAACACCGACCCAATCGTTCGAGGCGAGCCACCAGATGCTCTTGGGGACCTGGGGATCGTCGATGTTCCAATCGGTGGTGAACGGCTTGCGGTAGGCGAGGTCCACGTCCTCGACGGGATCGATGAAGGAACCCCCGACCACCACGTAGTCGCCGTCCTCGGTGACCGCGTACTCGCTCACGTTGCCCCAGAGGTCGTGGAGCCCGTTGGCATCCGCCGGGAGCGCGCCGACGTCGTGGGTCGTGTACTCCGCGTTCTCCTCGAACCAGCCGTGGGCGAGCCGGGCCTCGGCACCGTCGATCCCGCTGGTCTCCAGGAGGTGCCGCGTCTCGATCTCGGTCGGAATTCGGAAGTTCCGGCCCGTCTTCGCCCCGAGCCACGCGACGAGCTGCTCCGCCGCCTTGGGACTGATGCTGAGGGCGGCGTACCCGGCGTGCCCGTATCCCCGGTCGACCAGCACGTACGGCTTGCTGGGCCGGGTGATCGCGTCGGATTCCGGCGTGCTCTCCCCGCTGTCCGTGTCGAGGTTGAAGATGAAGGCGTCGTAGAGATCCCACGTGAGCTCGGTCGTGGCGGCGTAGAACGGCCCCGTGGAGGCCCCGTTCACCGGGACCATCTCGATCTCCACGCTCGTCCCGGCGACCGGGATCGTGATCGGGCCGCCTTCGAGATCCGCGGGGGCCGCGACGGCGGCCCCACCCCCATCGGTCTTCTGCGGCCCACCACATCCGCCCGTCAGGGCAACGAGGATGGAGCCGGCGAACACGGCCCTCATGGAGGCGAGCATCGAGATCGAGCGGTTCGAGGGTGCGGGCATGGAGGCAACCAGGGTTCGTTCCTGCGGAGAGCGGAAAGACCGCCCCGGGATCTACCGGTCGGCACCCGCGAGGGTTCGGGAATCCCCGCCTTGCCGACCGTCCGGGCGGACACGTCCGCCACATGATCCCCCAAGCCGGTGGTGTCGTCCAGCGCAGAGGCCCGCCGACGAAGAAAGCGGCCCCGCGTCTGGGACGCGGGGCCGCGGAAGGTCGTGGGAAGAACGGTCGTTCGGGTCGACCCCGACTCGATCCCGGATCAGCCCCAGTTGGCCACGAGCAGGCCGAGGTCGCCACCGTTGACGATTCCGTCGCCGTTGAGGTCGGCCGAGGCATCGGTCGATCCCCAGAGGGCGAGGAAGATGCCGAGGTCGGTCCCGTTGACGAAGCCGTCGCCGTTCAGGTCGCCGGGAATGGAGTCGTCGCACTCGATCCCGAAGATGCGGAGGTTGTCGACCCCGCCCTCGACGACCGAGCCGTCGCCCTCGTCGCTGATGACGAATCGCAGGCGGACCTGGGAGGTCGGGGTGATCACCGAGGCGACCGGGAACTCGACCTGGACCCAGGAGCCGGGGCTCTCGGTCACGGTCTCGAGCAGCGACCACGAGGAGCCGCCGTTGTTGGAGATGGAGACGACCATCTCGTCCAGCCCGGGAGCCGCGCCCGCGAGGTCGTCGAACCATCGCTGGTAGCTGATGACCGCTCCATCGACCGCCGTGGCGTCGAGCAGGGGCGTCAGCAGGGTCGTGAAGCCGCCGTCGACGTCGCTGTTGGTCGTACCGGCGTCGATGTCGGTGAGGAAGGCCTGTCCGTTCGGGGAGCCCGATCCGTCGACCGGCGGGTCACCTCGTCCGTTGCCTTCGACCACACCCCGGTCCCACTGGCCGTCGAACGCCGTGTCTCCGGCGAGGCCGAGCGTCCAGCCCGCCGAGGAATTCCCGTTCCACTCGCCCACGACGATGGAGCCGTCCGCGACGAGGGCCCCGTAGTTCCCGCCCGGATCGGGAATCACCTGGCCGTCCGTGAGCCGGGCGGTGAAGGCGAAGGTCACCTCGTCGGGGCAGTCGGTCGAGGACGGGAGATCGAAGGCGTATCGCCCCGGCGTGCCGGACACTTCCGTGCCCGCCACGAGACCCGATCCACCGCTGGCGAACCCGTAGTCCATCTCCATCGTGTCGATCGCGAAGCCCGACTCGAGGCTCACGTCGACCAGCAGCTGCGTGCCGCTGGACGGGACGGTGTCGGGAAGCCCGCCGGGGAAGGAGAAGCCGACCGGCGAGAGGTCGAGCTTGACGACGATCAGGCCGCGCTGGAAGTCGCTGCAGATGATCGTGCCGCTCTCGAAGTAGGGATACACGCTCCAGATGCCGTTGTAGCCGGCGCTGTCGTTCTCGGGATAGGTGTCGAAGAACGCCACCTCTTCCATGAGGTTGCCGTTGCTGCAGTCGAGGACGCGAAGGCCCATCGTGTAGTTGGCGGCGTACAGCAGGCCGTCCTTGGTGTAGTTGTTGTGGTTGTTGGCGTTGCCCGGGATGCCCTGCTGGACCCCCATCGTGGCGTTGTTGAGGTCCGTGATGTTGACCATCTGCCACGTGGAGTTCAGGGCGGTCTCGTCGTTCGAGATCACCCAGGTGAAGTCGTCGTTGTGCCAGCACTGGTGGCTGTAGCCCGCCCCGGGCCAGGTGACGCGGGAGAGCAGCGTGCCCGAGGGATTGATGTTGCCGGGGGTGCCGAAGTCGACGATGGAGAGGCCGGTGTTGGTCCCGCCGCCGTTGTTCCCGTCGTTGAGGAAGCCGATGATCCGGCCCCGGTACGCGGTGTCCGGGCCGAAGGACGGATAGACCGTGATGCACGCGTCGTGCACGTAGCGATCGTTCCAGGCGCCGAGGAACTGCGGGTTGTCGGGATTGCTCGCCGTCGAGTAGAAGCGGAGGCCGTTGCTCCCGCCGCCGCACCGGACGATGAGATTCGCCTGCTCGACGCTGGCGATGTTGTGACTGGCCGTGCCGCCGTTGGAGGTGGACTCGCCCTCGTAGGTCACGACCCCGTTGTCGATGTTCGACATGTCGAAGGTCTTGATCGAACCGCCGCCCTCGCCGACGACGTACGCCCGCGAACCGACGGTCTTGACGTCGCCCCAGAGCGAGCTCGTGCCACCCCGCTGGTACGTGTAGATGACGTCGGGATTGAACGCGTCGCTGACCTCGACCCAGGCCACGGCCGACTCCATCGTGATGATGGCGTACTCGCGGCCGCTCGGGGAGGTGTAGCCCCAGCAGTCGGAACCGCTCCCGCTCCCGCCCAGCTGGTTGACCGGGACCTGCGAGCAGAAGATGAACCCGTCGAAGTCACCCGACCAGCCACCCGCGATCCCGTCGCGATCGCCGTAGATGATGTCGCCGTAGATCGGCGGAAGGGTCTTCCTCTTCGGGTCGTTGTCGTGCCCGACCGCCGTGGTGGCGAGGGCGATGGTGGTGGCCGCGGCGAGCGGACCGGCGACATGGCGAAGAATGGACATTCTGTGTTTCCTGCGTGGTGGCTGTTCTTTGAATGATCGTTGGTCGGTGCCGGGCGCCTGCGGTCGGCGGGAAGCATTCCCCGGAAATCTCGAACTCGTTGACGCTAGGCGAGATAACGCCCGTGGTCCATTGAGACCCTCTGTTCAAGAGACTGTTCCATCCGTTTGCTGGAATCCAGCCCCACCGAACTTCGGCGACCGTTTTGGCGGTTATCGGTCGTTTCCGAAGCGGGCGTCGCCATCCAGCGTCCCGAGGAACGCGACGAGGTCGGCCAGCTCGCGGTCATCGAGATCGAGGGGCGACAGGACCGTCTCCTGGTGGTGGTCGAGCTGGACCGCACCCTCGAGCGTCGAATAGAAGCGGACGACGGACTCGAGGTCCGGCATCGATCCGTCGTGCATGTAGGGAGGCGTCCGGGCGACGTTGCGCAGGCTCGGCGTCCGGAACGCTCCCCACTGGAGGGGGTCCCGTCGCACACCCCGGCTCACGATCGCCTGGGAACCCTCCGGGTCGTCGCTGTACCGCCCCGCGGCGTTGAACCGATCCCGGACGACGAGATCCGCACCGTCGTACCGACCGGGATCCCGCGGAAGTCCGTCGGGGACCGGCGTTCCGATGTTGTGGAACTCCCCGTCGCTCAGGAGTGGCCCGGCGTGACACTCCCAGCACTCGGCCTCGCCGAAGAAGAGCTCGAGACCACGACGTTCCGAATCCGTCAGGAGGCCGGCACCGTCCCCCCCGGTTCGTACCGCGGCGACCCACTCGTCGAAGCGGGAAGGCCCCCCCGAGAGGGTTCGCTGGTAGGCGGCCATGGCCTTGCCCACGTTCGCGGCGATCTCGTCGATGCCGAAACGCGTCGCGTCGTCGAGCGACTCCCACGCGTCCCGGGCCTCCGGGTCGCCTTCGGGCCTCGCCCGCTCGGGCAGTGCGTCCGGATCGAGCCCGACCGCCCCGAAGATCCTCTCGTACGCCTGGCGCCGCCCCGGATCCCCGAGAACGTGCCGCGCCACGGCCGTTCGATCCCCCCCCATCTCGTCGGGATGCTCGATGGGACGAATCGCGTGGGCCCACATCGAGTCCGATCGCCCGTCCCAGTTGAACCAACGCTGGTGCGCGGCGTCCACGAGGGTCGGCGCGTGCCGCGCCGACGTTCCGATTCCCTTCGAGCGTTGCAGGCCGTCGGTGAAGTGGAGCTCCGGCCGATGACAGGTCGCGCAGCTGACCGCACCGTTCCCCGAGAGCCCTTCGTCGAAGAAGAGCGTTCGCCCGAACTCGGCCGCGAGGGGATCGTCCGCGACTCGATTCGTCGGATCGGCGGGGACCTCGGGGATCGGTGACGACCGCGAGGCTCGACGGACGACCGAGACCGACAGCCCGGTCCGATCCGCGATCGACTCGGGGGTGGCCGGGACGGCAGCTCCCGTCCCGGGGCCTTCGCTCCGGTCGCAGGCGACGAGGCCCCCGACGAGACCACCGACGAGGGCGGCCACCGAGAGGACCACCGGGCTCAGTCGTCGAGCGTGAGCGTCCACTGGGCGCGCTCCATGCCATGACCCCGTTCGACGTCGACCACGAACTCCCATCGACCCGGCATGTGCAGGAGCATGCCCTCCGCGATCCAGCCGTCGGTCGTGGCGGTGACCCGGGGGACGACGTTCATGCCATGGCCGTGGTGCGGCATCGAGGCGTCGACCATGACGTCGAGGCCTTCCGACACCGGCTCACCGTCCGGACCGAGCACCTGGACCTCGACCGCGAACGGATCGAGGGTCGGGATCGACGCCACGAGCGGCCTCCAACGAACGGCCCAGGTGCCGTCCGCGGTCGTGCCCTCCCGCCAGTCGCCGGGCACCGCCGCCTGGACGGCGTCCGCCTCGGGCTCGCCCCGGGACCTCCCGTCGCAGGCTGCGACCACGAGGGCCCCCAGGATCACCAGCGGGACCGCCACCGATCGTTCGATCCTGTTCATTCCGACTCCTTCCCGCTCGCCGAATCATCCGCCGCTTCCTCGACCTCCGGGTCGTCCGACGACTCGAAGTCCTCGCGAAGGAGCATCGGACGATCATGTCCCTGCCCGAGACTGAACGTCACCGCCCACTCCCCGGACCGCGGATCGAACCCCTGCGCTCGATGATTGCCCTGGTCGACCACCGCGACCGAGCCGTCGGGAAGGGCGGCAAGGCCGGCGGGCCGCCAGAGCGCCCCATCCCAGAGCCCCGTCTCGCCCCCGAAGGCGACGGGCTGGAGCTCCCGGTCGAGGATCACGACCCGGTCGGAGATCCGGTCGGAGACCGCGAAACCGTCGGGGAGGCCGAGCACGCCGAAGGGGCGATCGACGCCGGGAATCTCGTGCGGAAAGGCCTGGCCCTCGCCGCCGATCCTCCACACCCTTCCAGCGTCCGCCTCCGAGACGATCCACCCGGCGTCGCCGTCCGTCGTCACGGCGAGCTGCGTCGGGCGGATGCCATCGGGCAGGGACACCGTGCGTTCGACGCCGAGCGTGCGATCCAGCACGACGATCGAGGGACCCACCGCATCGAGCAGGTGCAGCCGGTCGCCCGCGAACACCGCGTCGA
This sequence comes from Planctomycetota bacterium, assembly GCA_036339295.1. Taxonomy (GTDB): domain Bacteria; phylum Planctomycetota; class Phycisphaerae; order Phycisphaerales; family SM1A02. Next base: position 1,845 of record JAYZBK010000186.1, on the reverse strand, counting down.
CCGGTTCGATCCACGCCTCGCGCGACCCGTCGTCGAGCTGTTCCTCGATCGCCGCGTACCCCCATCCCCTCGCCAGCCTCCCCATGAACGGATCGAGCACCGCCTCGCCGGGCCGCTCGGGCCTCAGCATCCATCGACTCACCCGTCGATGACCGGCGTCGACCAGCCAGACGTCCCCCCGTTCGCCATCGACGGCGATCGCCGCCATGCGTCCGATCCCCGCCGGCGGCCGCCCGCCTTCGCTGAACGTCGTCACGTGGATCGGGATCCCGTGCCGCGTGTCGAACACCACGATCGAACCGGTCTCCGGTTCCCACATCGCCAGCCACGCTCCGTCCGCCGCGACATCGGGACCGAAGTGGCTCTCGATCCCTCGTCGCTGCGGGAGGCCCGTCCCGCTGGCGGATTCACCCTCGGCCAGGCGGCCGAAGACCTGGTACCGCCGTTCGAAGGGTTCGAGCACCAGCATCGACTCGCCGTCGCGGGCGATGGCGAGACGTTCGGGGTAGTGGATCCGACCTTCACCCTCGCGAGGCACGACGGCGTGCATGCCCCACTGGGAGAGGAACGCCCCGTCCTCCGCCCGGTGCGTGGTCACCCGATGGTTCAGGTGATCCGCGACGTAGAGCGCCTCGTCGTGGACGACGACGTCGAACGGCGTGTTGAAGAGCCCCGGGAACGCTCCGCGGTCGCCGATCGCCCGCCGTTCCTCGCCATCCACCTCCAGCTGCACGATCCGGTGCCGGTCCGTGTCGGCGATCCAGGTTCGCCCATCGGGCAGGACCGCAACCCCCATCGCGCCGGGATAGGCCCGGGCGCGGCTCCATCGAATCGACCCCGACCCGAGGTCGTAGGCCGCGACGGTGCCCGCGTGGGACGTGCCGGGAGCCCCGAGCACGACCACGATCGGAGGGTCGGCGAGGACGTCGACCGCGATCGAGGGCATCTCCCCGAGCAGACGCCAGGGCCCGCCGAGGCCGTCTCCGACGTGGACGCCTCGGTCTCCCGCGACGACGATCGTTCCGTCGACGACGGCGACGTCGCGGATGCCGGAAGGGGCGTCGGGGGACGCCCCGACGAGGGTGCCATCCTCCTCGACGAGCAGCGGCTGCGGCGCCCGCCCGTCCTCGGGGTCCAGGTAGGCGACGCCACGACAGGCACCGATCCCGTCGACCTGCATGTCGAATCGGCCGAGGTCGCCGAGGGGCGACGCGGAGACCGCCGTCGCGACGAGAAATGGAAGAAGGGCCATGGAGAGGGCTCGGGGCATGGGACTCGTGCTTGGATCCGGAGAGCTCCGGCGGGGCCGGATCGGGTTCACCCATTAGAGTACGCGGCTCGCCCGCACCGCCGCCCGGATCCACGCCAGATGAGCCACCCGACTTCCGACGCCCGCAACCCGCTGCAGATCCCGAATCTGATCGGTCTCGCGGTGCTGCTTCTCCTCGTCCTCGCTCCGCTGGTGATCGACGTCCACGGCCACCATGGCCCGACGGCCGAGGCCGCGAAGGAAGCCGCCACCTACGGGGCGAAGGCGGCGGCTCCGCTCGACGCGACCGGCCCGACCTCGACGAACGAGGGGGGAACGGCGACCGAGGGCGGCGACGAGCACCACGGGGGCCACGGCGACCACGGCGTCCCCCCGCTGTGGCAGCTCGGGACCGTCCCCTTCGTCCTGATGCTGCTCTCGATCGCGATCCTCCCGCTCCTCCGACCGACGATGCACTGGTGGGAGAGCAACACCAACCGGCTCGCGATCGCCCTCGGCCTTGCGACGCTGACGCTCGTCTACTACGCGGTGTTCGATTCCCCGGTGGGCGCCCTGCTGGCGGTCGAGCACGCGAT
>JAYZBK010000185.1:0-9779 GCA_036339295.1 Planctomycetota bacterium | reverse complement strand
TCCGGGCGGCGAACCGCTTCAACTACCACGCGATCGCCGAGGTCGCCGCCATCTTCGTCGGGATCTTCATCACGATGCAGGTCCCGCTCGCGGTCCTCAAGGCCAACGGCGCGGAACTCGGACTCGAGACGGCGGGCCAGTTCTACTGGCTGACCGGGATCCTCTCGAGCTTCCTCGACAACGCCCCCACCTACCTCGTCTTCTTCCAGACCGCGGAGAGCCTCACGACCACCGACGGCGAGGGGGTCCTCACCCTCGCGGGCGGCGAGTTCATTCGCGAGGACCTGCTGATCGGGATCAGCCTCGGCGCCGTCTTCATGGGGGCGAACACCTACATCGGCAACGGCCCGAACTTCATGGTCAAGTCGATCGCGGAGCAGGAGGGCGTCCGGATGCCGAGCTTCTTCGGCTACATGATCTACAGCGGGATCGTCCTCGTTCCCTGCTTCATCCTGATCCACGTCCTCTTCCTCTGAGTCCCATCACGCTCCCGGACGGGAAGCGACCAGACCCTGGAGTCCCCTCATGGCACTGAAGCGCGTCCTCGTGGCCCTCGGCGGTTCGGAGTACATGGAATCGGCGATGGAGGCCGCGGTCCGGATCGCCCGACGCAACGGCGCCGAGGTCGTCGGACTCGCCGTCATGGACGAGACGCTGGTCGATCCGGTGCAGGCCGCGCCGATCGGCGGCTCGGCGGCGGCGGCGGAACTCCGCGACTCGAGGCAGCAGAGCGTGGCGGAGGCGATGGACGAGGCGATCGCCCGCTTCGAGACCGTGCTGGACGAATCGGGACTCCCCGGCCGCGCGCTCCGGGCCGACGGCGACGCCCAGGAATGCCTCGTCGATGCCATGAAGCTCGCCGACATCGGGATCGTCGGGATTCGACACGCCTTCGACTACGGCACCGTGAACCACGCCGACGACTTCCTCGCCCGGGTCGCCCGCGCCGCCCATCGTCCCATCCTCGCGATGCCGACGGTCGCCGGCGAGGCGAAGAAGGTCGTCGCCGCCTACGACGGATCCATGGTCGCCGCGGACGCCCTCCGGTCCTTCGCCACCCTCCGGGCGTTCGACCCGACCGTGGTGAACCTCGTCTGCTGCCGCGAGGACGGCCTGGACCACGAGGCCGTGCTGGCCGAGGGCCGGGCCTACCTCGAGCTCCACGGCTATACCGTGGAGACGCTCGGACTCGACGGCGGCCCGGCGGAGGCGATCCTCGAGCATGCGACCTCGTCGGAGGCCGATCTCGTCGTCATGGGAGCGGTCGGACGACGCGGGCTGTCGCGCCTCCTCGCGGGCGACACCGCGAGCCGGATGCTCGAGAGGAGCACCCTCCCCCTCTTCCTTCGACGCTGAGACGGCGATCGGAGGACGGGAGGCTCAGGCGTCGTCGTCGACGTCGCGCTTCATCATGCCGTAGATGATCCCCTGCACCACCGCGGACTCGCCGACGATGCGACCGGCGCTGGCCGATGCCTGAGAGAGCGAACGGAACTCGTCGTTGCGGACCGAAGCCTCGAAATCCTCGAGCGCGTTCTCGATCGACAGGAGCATCGAGGCCACGACCGACCACTCCCACCGCGTCTTCGGCCAGTACTCGGTGTCCCGAACGAGCTCGATCGGCACGCTCGCCCGCCATCCGCCGTCGGTCTCGAGCATCGCGACGAAGCCCCCGAGCGCGGGCTCGTCGTCCCAGAGGATCGCCGCGGTCCCGTCGCCGAGGTCGAGGATCTCGATGCGGTCCTGGCCCTCGTCGAGGAACTGGTAGGGACTCGAGAGCAGCTGCCCGACGATGTCGGTCCAGTCGCCCTCGTCCCCGCCGTCGACCATCACGACCGCCTCCTGAAGGGTGTCGAGGGACTCGTCGGGGAACCTCGCCTGCAGCTCCTCCCCGATCGTCCAGAGCCGACCGAGCAGCTCGGCGAGCTTGCCCTTGACGTCCTCGATCGCGCTGGCCTCGGTGACCCCGTCCTCGAACGTGATGTCCCTCGCGTCGAAGTGCATCAGCTCGGGGAGCCGGTCGGCGTCGCCGTTCTCGATCATCAGGCGAGCCGAGGCCAGCACGGACTCCGGGGTCGAGGTGTCGTAGTCCTGCCTCCCGCATCCCGACAGGAGCAGCGTGGCCAGGAGTCCCAGCGTGGTGGCGTGAAGGCCTGGAGTCGGTCGAGTCGGCATGGTGGATTCCATCGAGGGGAGGAGGGTCCCGGGGTCGCTTCGTTCCCTATCATGCCCGGATGCGGTTCACCGTCAACGGCGAGCAGCGGGAAGCCCCCGCATCCCTGTCCGTCGAGGCCCTCCTCGGGGAGCTGGATCTCGCCGGAAGGCCCTGTGCGGTCGAGGTGAACCGCGAGGTGGTGCCCCGCCGCCGCCATGCCGACCACGCGATCCGGGACGGCGACTCCGTCGAGATCGTGACGCTGGTCGGAGGTGGCTGACCGGCCGCCAGCCCCTCGTTCACGCCGTCCCGCCGATTCGCCTGGAAGCGACATGACCGAAAGCACGTCCACCCCGCCGTCCATCGAACGAATCCCTCCCCTGAAGGTGGGCCGGTTCGAACTCCGGAACCGCCTCGTGGCCGGGACCGGGAAGTATCCCGACGCGGAGACGATGCGGGCCGCCCTGCACGAGAGCGGTTGCGACGCCGTGACGGTGGCCGTGCGCCGCGAGCGACTCGTGAACGAGGAGGGACGCTCCCTGCTCGAGGATCTCGACCTCGACCGGCTCGTCGTCCTCCCCAACACCGCAGGCTGCTTCAGCGCGGAGGACGCGGTGCGGGTGGCCCGGCTCGGGCGTGAACTGCTCGAGCAGATCGGGAACCCCGGCAGCTCGTGGGTCAAGCTGGAGGTCCTCGGCGACCGCGACACGCTGCTCCCCGATCCCGTCGGGACCCTCGAAGCCTGCCGGGAACTCGTCGCCGACGGCTTCGACGTGCTCTGCTACTCGAGCGACGATCCGATCATCGCCGCGCGGCTTCGGGATGCGGGCGCGACGAGCGTCATGCCCGCCGGGAGTCCGATCGGGAGCGGCCGGGGCATCGCGAACCCCGCCGCCATCCGGATCATCCTCGAACTGCTCAAGGACCCGAAGCACGGAGGCGACCCCGACTATCCGGTGATCGTCGACGCCGGGGTGGGCACGCCGAGCGACGTCACCCTCGCCATGGAACTCGGCGCCGACGGGGTCCTGCTCAACACGGGCATCGCCCACGCGGCGGATCCGATCGCGATGGCCCGGGCCATGCGACTGGCCTGCGAATCGGGCTGGATCGGCTTCCGGGCCGGGAGGATCCCCAAGCGGCTGTACGCCACGGCGTCGAGCCCCTGGGAAGGCGTGATCTCGCACATCCCCGGCGAATGAGCCCGGGCGGGACCGCGTGGGACGCCGTCAACCGGGCCGCACGCCCCGGAGCATCCCTTCCTTCCGCTCCACCTGTCGCTTGCGCACGAGGTCGAGGGTGACCCGGCCGATCTCGAACGACTCCTCCTCGTCGACGACGTTCGAGCAGTGCTCCGAGACCAGCCCGTAGAGCAGCTTGAAGGCATCCCGGGGCTGCTGCATCTGGTCGAGCGCATCGACCACGTCCTGGCGAGACACCGAATCGTCGAAGAGGTCCATGAGCCGCGGCGGCGGATCACCGTCGCCGCACGCGGCCATCCGCGCCTGGCAGAGGTCGAACAGCATCGCCCCGCTCCAGCCGAGCCGCTCGAGGAGGTTCTGCTTGTCGAGCCTCGCCTCCCGGAAGAACTCGGTCGACTCGCGGGCCAGCGCATCCCGAAGCTCCAGCGGCAGGAGGAACTTGAACCCCACGCCCGGCATCTGGAGGACCTTGTTGCGGAAGAGCGGCCACGCCAGCGCCCTCATCCTCGACGCTTCGCCGTTGACCATGACGGGCTCGTCGATCCGATCGACCAGCACCACCACCCCGGCGAGCCCGAGCCCCCGGACCCCGCGAGCCAATCCCTCGAACCGCTCGATCCGCCACTCGTCGGCGGCGGCCGTCTCGGGCGGGACCACCGTGGCGAGCATGCCCGGGGGGATCTCCCGGAGCCGTGCCCGCACGCTCCCGGCCGGGACCTCGACGGCCCGCAGCCTCCGTGCGATCCGCGCCGACCGCCGACGAAGACCGATCACCTGCCACGCCCACCAGGCCCCCATCGGCACGGCGACGAGGAGGAGGATCAGGACGGGGAGACCGACGGTCTCCTCCGGGCCCTTCACCCATCCGGCCCCGACCGCGACCGCCCAGAGGAGGGCCAGCATCGACAGGACGATGGTCCCGCAGGCGGCGAGGCCCGCCCGGGTCCGACCGCGAAGCCGAAGCGCCTTCCGGAGGCGGGACGACCGGGAACGACCGTGCGTCGCCTCGTCGTAGAGGACGTGCAGCCGCTGGAGCTCCCGCCGATCCGACTCGGTCATCGAGCGGATCCGACGACGCAGTCCGCGCCCTCGATCCCCCCGGTCGAGGATCGCGTCCACGACCCCCGGCACCGCGTGGGCGAGCACGACGTCGAGGTGATCCGACAGGGACACCGCGGAGAGGACCCGATCCGGATCCGCTTCCCGCATGGCCCGACCGATCCGCCCGAGCATCGGGTTGAACTCGTCGTGCCCGACGACGAGCACGCGTCCCGGGGATTCCTCGTGATCCCTCGACGCCAGCTCCGCCTCCAGCTGGAGTCGGAGCGCGGTCTTCCCGCTCCCCCGTTCACCGAACACGACCGCGGCCGCGGGGTGGGCGGGATCGCCGAGGATCTTCTCGAAGTCGGGATGGCGACAGTCGGCCTCGACCCGGTCGAAGACCGCGTCCTGGCGGGCCTCCTCGCCGCGGAACGGATTGGACGCCATGCGATGGTGACGCAGGAATGCCTCGATGTTCATCGGTCCCCCAATCGTTGCCCCTCGCCCGTCAGTGCGCGACGGGCGTCCCGAGAAGCTCCTTGAATCGCTCGAGCGCCCGCTCCAGCGTCGGACGGTCGACCGCCTCGACGTTCAGGCGGAGAAGCGGCTCGGTGTTGCTTGCACGCACGTTGCTCCACCACTCCCCGAGATCGTGGCTGACGCCGTCGAGCCGGGAGACCTCGTGGTCGCCGAAGGCCTCATCGACGGTCGCGAGCGCATCCTCCACCGACTCGACCTCGAAGTTGATCTCGCCGCTCCGCGCGTAGCGATCGTGCGGGCGGATCGCGTCCGAGACCGTGCCGCCGTCGGCGAGGAGGTTGCAGACCTCGATGAACGCCCGGGCCCCGGAATCGGTCCCGAAGTGGTCGGCGAAGTAGAAGTGCCCGGAGAGCTCGCCGCCGATCGGGGCGTCGTTCTCGCGAAGCGCGGCCTTCATGAAGACGTGGCCGACCCGACTCTCCACCGCCCGCCCCCCGCTCGCGGCGATCGCCTCCCTCACCGCACGGCTCGAACGCAGGTCGTAGACGACCGCCGCGCCCGGGGTCCGCTCGAGGAACGGCCCGACCATCCACGCCAGCAGCAGGTCGCAGCCGACCGAACGGCCGTGCTCGTCGACGATCATGCATCGATCGGCGTCGCCGTCGAAGCAGACCCCGAAGTCGGCCGATTCGGCGCGGACCGCTTCGCTCACCTGGGCGAGGTTGGACTCGACGAGGGGATTCGGTTCATGCACGAAGCTCCCGGTCATCTCGAAGTTGATCGGGAGGATCTCGAGCCCGGGCACGTCCCCGAAGATGCCGGGGACCATCGCTCCCGCCATGCCGTTGGACGCGTCGACCGCGATCCGAAGCCGCCGCGACCCGTCTCGAAGCCGCCTGTCGAGTCGGTCGAGAAGGAACGCCCGGTACTCCGGCCACGGATCCCTCGTCTCGACCGGGCTGTCGATGGTCGGGGTCCGCTGCCGGTCCGCCATCGCGGCCAGCCGCTTGACCTCCTCGAGGCCGGTTCCCGTCCCGACCGGTCGCGCATCGAGGCCCGAGATCTTGAATCCGTTGTAGTTGGCGGGGTTGTGGCTGGCCGTGACCTGGATCCCGCCGGCGGCGTCGTAGCGGTTCACCGCGAAGGAGACGGCCGGCGTGTCCACCAGGCCGATGTCGATCACCCTCGCACCCGCGTCCCGGATCCCGGCGATCAGGTTCTCCGCCAGGATCGGCGAGCTGGTCCTCATGTCCCGCCCGACCACCAAGGCCCGGCCCATGGGATCGAGCCTCCCGGCCTCCCTCGCCCGCTCGAGAAGGTGGGTCGCCGCACCATGGCCCACCTGCCAGGCGACCTTCTCGTTGAGGGGCCTCGGGTAGGTGGCCCGCACGTCGTACGCCTTGAAGACCTTGCCGATCACGTCCGGATGCCCCTTCCCGAGACCCGCCCGACGGGGCGGCGAATCGGGGTTCCTGTTGCTGGATCGCCCCCGGGAACCTTCCGGAGGCGGACACCCATGGTACGGAGATCCGGCCCGCGGAGCCTGATGGATCGTTGCTTCCGAGGCCGGGAACGGGTATTCTCCCCGATTCGGCATCGGTCGGGGGTCCTCCTCCCGAGCGAGCCGGGCCGGTGGTCGTGGCGACCTCCGGTGTCCCTCCATTCCCGCCGTGTCGGGGATGGAACGGCCCCGTGACGTGCGGAGGTCGTGCATCTGTCTCGTACAAGCGCCCTCGCGCGAGTGTTCGATCGTCCGTCGACGATTCGCCACCGAAACGACTCGCCGGTGCCGCTGCATCCAGCGATCGACCCCCCCGGTCCTTCGTGTCGAGCCCGTCGCATGTTCGGGCGGAAAGGTCTCCCTCATGGCATCCCTCGTCAAGGAACTCATCGAAGCGGGCATCCACTTCGGACAGCGACGGAGCAACTGGAACCCGAAGATGCGACCGTACATCTTCGCGACCAGGAACCAGATCCACATCATCGACATCAAGGAGACCATCAAGGGCCTCCTCCTCGCCCGGAAGCTCGTCCAGAAGGTCTCGAGCGAAGGCAAGGACGTCGTGTTCGTCGGAACCAAGCGACAGGCCCAGGCGGCCATCGAGCAGCACTGCGGCGAGTCGAAGCAGCCGTACGTGACCGAGCGATGGCTCGGCGGCACGCTCACCAACTTCAGGACGATCCGCGAGCGGCTGAAGAGGCTCGAGGAGCTCGACCAGCTGATCGAGTCCGGCGAGATCAAGTCGTACTCCAAGAAGATGGAGTCCCAGCTCCTGCGCGAGCAGAGGAAGATCCACCGGAACCTCAACGGCATCCGCCACATGGCGAAGCTCCCCGGCGCGATGGTGGTGGTCGACGTCAACCGCGAGAAGAACGCCCTCCACGAGGCGCGGAACCTCGGCATCCCGACGATCTGCCTCATCGACACCGACGGCGACCCGAACCTGGCCGACATCCCGATCCCGGGCAACGACGACTCCATGCGATCGATCGACGTCGTGATCCGGGAACTCTGCGCCGCCGCCACCGAAGGCCGCCAGCAGGCCGCCCTCGCCGCGGCCGCGGATCGCGACGGTGACGGCGAGGGCGACGCTCCGGCGCCGCGTCGTCGCTCGAGCCGCAGCCAGTTCCGAGCCGACGATTCGGCGGCCGCCGCTTCCGACGAGGCCCCCGCCGAGGCTCCGGCCGACAGCGGCGTCACCTCCGCCGAGGCCACCGGCTCCTGACCCGACGCCCCCGTCTCAACACTCACCGAACCCAGACCCTACGGAATCGAAGATGTCCACCACCGACGTCAACGCCAAGGACGTGATGGCCCTCCGCCGGAAGACCGGCCTTGGGAGGATGGATTGCAAGAAGGCCCTCATCGAGGCCGGCGGCGACGCCGCCGCCGCCGAGGAGGCCCTCCGCGAGAAGCTCAAGGGGAAGATGGACACCCGCACCGACCGCGCCGCCGGCGAGGGATGCATCGCGATCGCGATCGACGGTGACCGGGGCTCCATCCTCGAGATGCGGGCGGAGACCGACTTCACGGCCCGCAACGAGAGCTTCCGGGAGATGGCCCAGGCCATCGCCACGGCCTCGCTCGACCGTGCGGACGGCGACATCGCGCTCGACGACGCCCAGACCAAGCAGCTCGACGACGTGCGCATCACGACCGGCGAGAACATCTCCATGGCTCGTGGCACGAAGATGAGCGGTGGAGGCTTCGGCCGCTACATCCACCACGACTCGAAGCTCGGCGTCCTCCTCCAGTTCGAGGGCGACCTGCCCGAGGACATCGCGACCGGCATCTGCCAGCACGTCGCCGCCCACGTCCCCACGCCGATGGCGGTCGACCAGACCGGCCTCCCGGCCGAGCTCGTGTCGCTCAAGATGGCGGAGGCGAAGGCCGAGGCCGAGAACAGCGGCAAGCCCGCGGAGATCGCCGAGAAGATCGCCGAAGGCAAGGTGCGGAAGTTCTACGAGGAGGTCACCCTCCTCGGCCAGAAGTTCGTCCGCGACGAGACCAAGAAGATCAACGACCTGCTGCCCGAGGGGACGAAGCTCGTCGCCTTCAAGCGGCTGCAGGTGGGCGAGGACGCCTGAGGCTCGATCGCCTCCTCCTTCCCAGTGGATCACACGGGCCCGTCCGCCCAGCGGACGGGCCCGTCCTGTTCATCCTCGTTCCAGCCGGGGTCCCTCGCTCAGGGCGTTGCCGCCCCGGCCTCGCCGGCACGGGCACTTCCCAACTCGGCGAGCGTCCGCCCGATCCCCTGCTCGTCGGTCCAGGCGACGACGAACGAGGGCGTCGCTCCCGTCGGCTCGATCACGACGCGAAGCGGGGTCGACCCCTTCGGCATCAGCTGCTCGAGCGTGGACCGTTCGAACCCCGCGGCCTCGCCGGAGGCGAGGAGGGTCTCCTCGGACTCGATCGACCAGCGGACCCCTTCCGCCGCGATCTCGAATCGTACGAGCTCCGGCTCGTCGAAGAGGGCCACGAGTCCGCCTTCGAGACTCCACGAGCGTTCCGACGGGTCGAGCACCCAACCGATCGCCTCGGGGATCACCGGCTGGCCCACGAAGTCGATGGAACCCGCCCGCCACGATCGTTCCACCTCCCCGTCGTCGGTCGTCCTCCGCAGGACGACCGCGATCGGAGGCCGGTCCGGAATCCTCGACCCCGGATCGATGGTCAGTTCGTCGTAGCGGGGAGGCCCGGGGAGATTGGCGATGAAGACCGCGACCAGTCCGGCCAGGATGGCGGTGATCGCCACGACCAGGCTCCAGGCGAGCCTCGCGTGGACCGCTCCCCGACGTTCGGACCGGTGGTGCCCCTGCATGGCCTGATCCTATCCTCCGGCCGACGCCAGCCACCGGACCAGGAGGTCGAGACCGAGCAGGCCCATGGTCCCCGCGACCAGCCACCGCCACGGGGCACCGATCCGCGGGAACGACCCGACACCTCCCGATCCCCCGTCGCCCTCGGCATCGATCGCGGCCATTCCCCGTCGAAGGGCGGCCACGTCGTCCTGGTCGAACCGGCCCTCGTTCGCACGCAGGTGGACATCGAGCGCGGTCTTCGAGCAGTCGAGGGCCCGCGCGGCGTCCCGCGGCGACCAGCCGAGGACGACGCGGAGGACCCACGCTTCCCGCCCTCGGTCGCCCCCGCCCGGCATCCGTTCCCGATGATCGAGGATGGCCATCCGCTCGCCACGCGGCCCGTCCGGCAACGACGGTGCCAGCCGACGGCCGTGCCTCGCCGCGTCCGCCGCGGACTCCCCGAGTCCATGCAGCAGCCGGGCGACTCGTCGAGTCCGGGCCGGACGTTCCGATCGGCGGTGACGGGACATCGCGGGAATGGTAGCTGGATCGCGTTACCGGCCCCGCCGTCGGACTAGACTCTTGCCGACGAGGGACCT
>JAYZBK010000184.1:0-11088 GCA_036339295.1 Planctomycetota bacterium | reverse complement strand
GCGCTCGGGCACCGCCGGACAGTCTTCGTGAGCGTGCGGCGGGTCTAGGACGAGCACGACTTCGACGACATCGCGGGGAAGATCGCCACGGCCGAGGGCGCCCGGGCGTTGATCGCCGCCGGGGCCGACGCGGTCAAGGTCGGGATCGGCCCGGGGTCGATCTGCACGACCCGGATCGTGACCGGGGTCGGCGTTCCCCAGATCACCGCGGTCCTGAACGCCGTCTCGGTGTGCGAGCCGGAGGGCGTCCCCGTCATCGCCGACGGCGGCATCCGCCAGTCCGGGGACGTCGCGAAGGCCCTCGCCGCCGGGGCCAGCGCCGTCATGCTCGGCAGTCTCTTCGCGGGCATGGAGGAGAGTCCGGGCGAACTCGTCCTTCATCGGGGGCGTCGGTTCAAGACCTACCGCGGGATGGGCAGCGAGGGGGCGATGGCGGCGGGCAGCGCCGATCGATACGGGCAGGCCTCCAAGGCGGAGTCGCGGAAGTTCGTCCCCGAGGGGGTCGAGGGGATGGTGCCGTTCCGCGGTCGGCTCGCCGAGTACGTCTACCAGCTCGTCGGCGGGGTTCGCAGCGCGATGGGCTACAGCGGATGCGCGACGATGGAGGAGTTCCGGGAGCGGAGCCGATTCGTCCGCGTCACGGCGGCCTCGATGATCGAGAGCCATCCGCACGACATCACCATCACCAAGGAGGCGCCCAACTACGCCTCCTCCCACTCGGACGGCTGATCGCCGCTATTCGCCGTAGCGGGCCCGCAGCTCCTGGAGCGAGGCCTCGAGGCGTCGGCGGACGTCGGCGTGCTCCGGGTCGTCCGCCAGGCTCCGAAGCTCGTCGGGATCGGCCTCGAGGTCGAAGAGCTCCCAGCAGCCCGCCGGCGCCGGGCCGTCCCCGTCGGGATCGACCTCGGGGTACCAGATCAGCTTCCACCGATCGGTGCGGACGCCGTCGTGCTTCGGCACGGTGTGGGGACCGTTGCTCTCGTAGTACCGGTAGTACACGCGGTCGCGCCAGTCGTCGGGCGTGCCCTCGGCCCCGTCGCGGAGCCAGTCGGCGAAGCTCTCGCCGTGCATCCGCGCGGGGATCTCGCCCCCCGCGAGTTCGATGAGCGTCGGCGCGAAGTCGATGTTCTGGGCCATCAGATCCGTCGTCCGACCCGGTTCGAGGTGCCCCGGCCACCGCACGATGAACGGCGTCCGGAAGCTCTCCTCGTACATCCACCGCTTGTCGTACCAGCCGTGTTCGCCGAGGTACCAGCCCTGGTCGCTGGTGTAGACGACGATCGTGTCGTCGGCGATCCCCAGGCGGTCGATCTCGTCGAGGATCGCCCCGACGCCCTCGTCGACCGCGGCGACGCAGGCGAGGTAGTCCTTGACGTAGCGCTGGTACTTGGCGCGGACGAGGTCGTCGCCGGCGAGCTCGCCGGAGGCGACCGCCTCGCGATACGCCTCGTTCCGGGGCTCGTACCACGCGTCCCAAGCGACCCGCTGCGTCTGGTCGAGCTCCGGCGGTGGACGGAGCTTGAGATCCCGTTCATCGAGGTGGCGGGCGATCGTCATGGTCTGCAGCGTGCTCGCCGGACTGCGGTCGGCGTAGTCGTCGAGCAGGGTGGCCGGCTCGGCGACCTCGACGCCCTCGAAGAGCCTGAAGTGCCTCGGGTGGGGATCCCATCGACGGTGGGGGGCCTTGTGCTGGATGCAGATGGCGAACGGGCGGCCGTCCTCCCGCGAGGCCTCGGCGAAGTCCCGAAGGGCGGCGACGCCCTTCTCCGTGATGATGTCGGTCGTGTAGCCCCGGTGGGCGATCCGGCCCTCGGGGGTCTTCATGGGCGGGTTGTAGTAGGGGCCCTGGCCGATCAGGACGCTGTAGTCGTCGAAGCCCACCGGATCGGTTCCGAGATGCCACTTCCCGAAGACGCCGGTGCGGTAGCCCGCGTCCTGCAGGATCGACGGCCAGCTCGGCTGGGTCCCGTCGAACCGCTGCTGGTTCGTCTTGAAGCCGTGTCGAGCGGAGAAGCACCCGGTGAGGAACGCGGCCCGGCTCGGACCGCAGATCGCGTTCTCCACGAAGAAGCGGTCGAATCGGACGCCCTCGCGGGCGAGCCGGTCGATCTGGGGCGTGTGGTTCACCCGGGTGCCGTCGGGGCGACCGTAGGCGCTGACCGCCTGCCAGGCGTGGTCGTCGCTCATGATGAAGACGATGTTCGGACGCTCCTCCACGTTCCCGGCGGGGCCCGCGGACGCGGGCGCAGCGAAGACGGGGAGCGGAAGGCAGGTCGCGAGGAGCAGGCCTCGGATGGTGGCGGCGTTCATGGTGGTCTCCTCGGGCCCCGAACGGATATTTCCGAGAATACCGTTCAGGTCGCGCGAGCGGACCGTCGTTCCGGGCGTCGTGGATTTTCCTCCTCCTGAATCGGCCCCGACCCGACCGATCTATGGTGTTCGAGGGTTGTCGCCGTCGTTCGGCCGCGTCTCTCGAGGTCCTCCTCCGACCGCTTCAAGGGAATTCGATCCGCATGGGCCACCAGCCAGCTCCGCAGCATCCGCTCCACCACGATCCGACCGGGATCACCGCCGACCAGATCGCGGCGGGGCTCCTGAGTCACCTCGCGGTCGAGAGCGCCCAGCGCCTCTACGAGGCCCCCGACCGCGACCGGTTCTTCGCGCTCGCCTCGGAGGTCCGCGAGGTCCTCATGAAGCGATGGCTCGACACCCGCGACCGGTACCGACAGGCGCGATGCAAGCGGATCTGCTTCCTCTCGATCGAGTTCCTCCTCGGCCGGGCCATGCGGAACAACATCCTGAACCTGCAGCTCGAGCCGCGCGTGCGGACGGCCCTGGATCGCTACGGCATCCAGCTCGAGACCCTCGAGGAGCAGGAGCGCGACGCCGGCCTCGGGAACGGAGGCCTCGGCCGACTGGCGGCGTGCTTCCTCGATTCCATGACGACGCTCTCGCTCCCCGCGGTCGGCTACACCCTGCGGTACGAGTACGGGATCTTCAAGCAGGAGGTCCGGGGTGGCTACCAGGTGGAGCGGCCGGACAACTGGCTCCGGCACGGCGACCCCTGGATGGTCCGCCGCGGTGATCTCCAGCAGCCGGTCGAGTTCGGCGACATCGGCCACGGTGGACGGGATCGCGTCGTCGGCGTGCCCCACGACTATCCGGTGGCCGGCTGGGGCGGCGAGACCGTCCACACGATCCGCTGCTGGTCGGCCTCTGCCCCGGACGCCATGCACCTCTCCGAGATCGCCGCGGGCGACTACGAGGCCGCGGTCTCCAGGCGGATCGAGGCGGAGCGGCTGACCAAGCTGCTGTACCCGGACGATCGGACGGCGGCCGGTCGGGAGCTCCGGCTTCGGCAGGAGTTCTTCTTCGTCTGCTGCTCGGTCGGCGACATCGTCCGCCGGTACCTGTTCGAGCACGACGACATCCGCGGCCTCGCGGACGGCGTCGCGATCCACATCAACGACACGCATCCGGCCCTGGCGATCGCGGAGCTGATGCGGGTCATGATGGACCGGCACGGCCTCGGCTGGGACGAGGCCTGGGACATCACTCGCCGGTGCGTGGCCTACACGAACCACACGCTGATGCCGGAGGCGCTCGAGAAGTGGCCGATGCCGCTCCTCGAGAAGCTGATGCCGCGGCACCTCGCGATCATCCTGGAGATCAACCGCAGGTTCCTCGAGGGCGAGGGCAGGGCGCTCGCCTCGGTCCCCGGGCGACTGGAGGATGCGAGCATCGTCGAGGAGTCCGAGCCGAAGAACATCCGGATGGCCAACCTCGCGGTGATCGGCTCGCATTCGGTGAACGGCGTGTCCCAGCTCCATGGCCGGCTGATCCGCGAGCGACTCATGCCGCACTTCGCCGAGGTCTACCCGGAGCGCTTCCATGGCATCACCAACGGCGTCACGCCCCGGCGCTGGCTCCTCCAGGCGAATCCCGATCTCGCGAGGCTGCTGGTCGACACCATCGGGAACGGCTGGATCACCGATCTCGACCAGCTGTCGCGACTCGAGCCGTACGCGGAGGACCCCGGGTTCCGGACCGCGTTCGCCGACGCCAAGCTGGCGGCCAAGAAGCGGCTCTCCGACTGGGTGGGCGAGGAACTCCGGATCGACCTCGACCCGACGTTCCTCTTCGACGTGCAGGTCAAGCGGATCCACGAGTACAAGCGGCAGCTCCTGAACCTGCTCCACGTCTGCCTCGTGTATCGCCGTCTCAAGGAGGATCCGACCTACCTGCCGCAGCCTCGCGCCGTGATCTTCGCGGGCAAGGCGGCCCCCGGCTACGCCAAGGCCAAGGACATCATCAAGGCGATCACCAGCGTCGCCGACGTCGTCAACTCCGACACCTCCGTCGCGGATCGACTGAAGGTGATCTTCGTCCCCGACTACGGCATCACGATCGCCGAGCGGATCATCCCCGCCGCGGACCTCTCCGAACAGATCTCCCTCGCCGGGACCGAGGCGAGCGGCACCGGGAACATGAAGTTCTGCCTGAACGGCGCCCACACCATCGGGACGCGGGATGGCGCGAACATCGAGATCGAGGAGGAGGTCGGGACGGAGAACATGTTCCTGTTCGGCCTCTCCGCCGAGGAGGTCGCCGAGGGGGCCGACTGGTACGACCCCCGCTGGCACCTCGACCACGAGCCGCGGGTCCGGTCGGCCGTCGAGTACCTGCTGGGCGAGACCTTCGCCTGGAAGGACCCCGCGATGTTCACCCGGCTGGAGTCCTCGCTCATCGACGAGGGGGACCAGTGGCGCCTGCTCGCCGACCTCGGCTCGTATCTCGACGCCCAGGAGGCGGTGGATCGACGATTCGCGGATCGGGACGCCTGGTGGCGGTCGGCGGTCCTCAACACGGCCCGGGGCGGCCGATTCTCGAGCGACCGCGCGATTCGCGAGTATGCGTCCAGGGTGTGGCAGGTCACGCCCTCCCCGACACCCGACCGGGTCGATCACGGCCTGCCGACCGGTGACTGATCCTGCGCCGACGCCCTTCGTCGACGCTCACCTGCACGCGTGGGATCCGTCCCGCACGCCCATGGCGTGGCTGGAGGAGACGCCGGCGCTCGATCGGCCGTTCCCCGTCGATCACTACCGCGACGACCTCCCCGGGCTCGCGGGCGGCCCGGAGACCGCGATCTTCGTCGAGACCGCGGTGGACGACGAGGCGCTCGCCGCCGAACTCGACTGGATCGCCTCGCTTCTCGCCGAGGACACGATGGTTCGGGCCGCGGTCGCCGGATGGCGTCCCCGCGGCGACGCCTCGGCGACGGGCCGGCGGCTCGATGCCCTCGCGGGGATCGACGGCGTGGTCGGCGTGCGGGAGGTCCTGCATCCGCCGGGCCTCGCCGCCACCGTTCCCGGCGAACCGGCGATGGTGGCGGCGGCTCGTGAAGCCGGGCGGCGGGGCCTGGTCGTGGATCTCTGCGTGCGACCCGACCAGCTCGACGCGGCGCGGTCGCTGGTGGCGGCCGCCCCCGAAACGGCCTTCGTCCTCGACCACCTCGGGCGGCCCTCCACGTCCGAGTCGCCTTGCCCCGCATGGATGGACGCGCTGGGACGGATCTCGGAACGGGCGAACGTCTCGACGAAGCTCTCCGCCCTGATCGAGTGCGCCGGCGGGGGACCGTGGACGGTCGCGGGGTTCCAGCCGTTCGTCGACCATGCCCTCGCGGTGTTCGGGGCGGACCGGGTGATCTGGGGGAGCAACTGGCCCGTCTGCCGGGTCGGGGGCGGTCTGGCCGAGTGGCTCCGGGCCACCGGGGAACTGCTGGCTCCACTCGGGCCGGGCGAGCGGGCGAAGGTGCTGGGGGGGAACGCGGTCCGGGTGTACGGGCTTCCCCTGGATTGACGCGGATCGTCGCAGAGCCGACACTCGAGCTCGAAGGCGCCGCGGTGGACGCGGGCCGGATCGCCTGGAGGACGGCTTGAGCGACCGCGGCATCGAACACGACTGGGCCGTGGTCTCCGAGGATCTCGCGGATGGACGACGAGACGAAGCGGCCCGGGCGCGGTTCTGGTGCCTCCTCGAGCAACGGCTTCGCTCGATGCTGCTCGATGGTCCCGCGAACGATCCGTCGGCGTGCCGCGTCCGTCGACGGTTCTCGGGGATCCTCCGTGACGGACACGCCGCCGAGGACTTCCTTGCCGACCTGCTGGTCGAACTGGTGCGTCGATTCGACGAGGGGTTCTTCCACCGGGATGCCTTCCGCGGCGTCGGCGCGAGCGAGGGCCTCGGCCAGATCGCGTCGGTCGGCCTGGTTCGCAAGAGGGCGTTGAGCTTCCTCCGTCGGCAGTCGGCCGGAGGGGTCGTCGGCCTGCCGCTCGAGGATCGGCGGGGGCGGTCGCTGGATGCGGGGGACGACGGCGGGCTGGCGGCGACCCTTGCCGCGGACGAGGTCTCCACGCCGGCGACGGGTGCCGAATTGATCGAACGAGCGGCCGACGGGGAGGCCGTGCTCGAGCTGGATCTGGCCGAAGGACCCGCGAAGGCGGTGGTGGTCACGGCCGGCATCGAGCTCGACCCGCTCCTCGCCGAGGGGGCGAAGGACAATCGGCAGGCCTCCGTCGCCGTCGACGCGGCGCTCGACGGGAGCCTCCGTCCTTCCCCGCGAGCGGCGCTCGAGGAGGCCCACGCCACCGCCCGCCGGGAACTCGAGGAGGACATCGAACGATCGATCGAGGAGATCGTCGAGCACCCCGGCATGGAACGGCGGACCCGGGAACGCTGGGAACGGCGGATCGTGCAGGCTCGGGCCCGACTGGTGGTCCAACCGCTCGACGGCGTCGAGCTCGCCCGCCTCTGTGGCCTGCCCTCGACCAATGCGGGGGAGCAGCGGATCTCGAACTACCGCCGGGCCCTGCCGCGACTGCTTCCCGCCCTCGCGCGGCTCATGCCGGACGAGGGGGAGGCGTGATGGCCTTCCCGCGGCATCCCGGGCCTCCCGGGTATCTGGGGCCATCGGGCCGGAATTCCGGACAGGGTGGCCGGGGTGGGGCCGTCCGGCCTTCGAGCGACGGCGATCGGCCGTCGCGGATCGCGAAACGAGACGACGCCGGAGGCGACCATGACCGCGGATGAATCACCCAACGACCTCGCTCGGGCCCGGGCGGAGCTGGCCGAGCGTGTCCGAGCCGATGCGGGCCGCCTCGCGGATGCCGAGGCGGCCACTTCGGAGGGCCCCTTCGTGTCGTGGATGCTCGAAGCCGCGCGGCTCGCTGCGCTCGGCGACGTCGAGCCCTTCACCGAATGGCCGGGGCTGGCCACCGCGGCCGGCGTCGATCTCGATGCCGCGATGCGGCGTCGCGC
This sequence comes from Planctomycetota bacterium, assembly GCA_036339295.1. Lineage (GTDB taxonomy): Bacteria > Planctomycetota > Phycisphaerae > Phycisphaerales > SM1A02. The sequence goes on along the minus strand of JAYZBK010000184.1, from coordinate 3,768 downwards.
CGTCGCGGGCATCGAGGCGATCGAGAAGGGTGACGGACTCGAGCTCGCCGAGGGCGTCGTGTCCGCCGAGGATGCCGCGTTCCTCGTGGCGATCGAGGCCGCGACGACCGACCTTCTCGGGCAGGGTGCGGGGATCGCCGCGCTCCGGACCTGGATCGACGCGGCCGGCGAGGCGGTGCCGGATGAGGAGGCGATCGAGGCGATCGTGGCCCACGGGCGTCGCTGGCCGGTGGCGCCGGAGCGACGGCTTCCCGTGGTGGAGCGGCCGCTCGGTGAGCTGGACCTGGTCTCGGGGGGAGTGTCGGGGCAGGTGGCGGTTCGATGGCGGCGGGTGGTTCCTCGTTCGGAACGGGTCGAGGAACTCGCGGTGTTCGATGACGGACGGCCGACCCCCGGCATGATCGATCGCTTCGCGGCGAGGCGTGGTCGAGCGGATCTCCGCGACGGCACGTCCTGCGACATCGACTCCGAACTCGACCCCTTCTGGCAGGTCTCCGTCTCCGTCCAGCCCGGCGAACGGGTTCGTCGAGTCCGGCTGGGTGCCGTCGTGCTGTCGGCCCATGCGGACGAGGAGCGAGCGTCGTCCCTCGACGCCGAGGGGACGCGGACCTGGTTCGCGGGTCTGTCCGGTCATCCCCTCGACGTCCGAATCCGGCTCGCGAGCAGCGACCTCGTGGTCGAGACCGACGACGGAGACCGCTTTCTGCTCTGATGCTCCAGCATCCCGGAGCGTTGAAGGTGAGCGACCCCGGTTCGAACAACCCGCCCGTCGACGAGGCTCCGGCCGCAAGACCCGGATGGGGATCGCTGTATGCCCAGGCGGACCCTCCGGCGGTCCTCGCGCGGTATCGCGCCGATCCTCGGCGGTACGAGTGGTTGGCGTTCGGGCGTGGCCTCGTCGAGCGACTCGAGGGCTTCGGCGACCTCTTCGACGGCTGCCGGCCGGAGGTCGAACCGGTCGTGCTGCCTGCCTCCTCCTTCTTCATCCTCGGAGCCGACGAAGCCGATCCACCCGGGTGCCTCGGCCATGTCGCCGCGCTGCCCGGTCGTGGCGCCGTCGGAAAGTCCTCCATCGCCGATGCCGTCGCTGCACCGGCGATCGAAGGCACCGAGACCCTGGTTTCGGCGATCTGCCGACGCATGCTCGAGGTCGTCGAGCCACTCCTCCCGCAGGCTCGGATGCCCGAGGTCGAGGTGCACTCCGGTCGGTCCGGGGTCGGTGACAGCCATGGCTTGTCCATCGCGCTGGCCGTGCTCCACGGCCTGCTCGACCTCGACGCGCCTCGGGCGACCGCCGCCACCGGGGGCTTCGACGTGCGGGGCGGCCGATTCAAGCCCGTGCCGACGTCCACGCTCGCGACCAAGGCGGCTGCCGCACGCCGCTGGGGCGTCCGGCGGATCCTCGTGGTCGAAGGCCAGGAGATCCCGGAGGAGGTTCGACGAAGGAGCGAGGCCCCGGGCATCGACTGGATCGAGGTCCCCGACGACCCGGCGCTGCTTCCGCTGCAACTGCCTCGACTGCTCGGTGCCGATCATGGCGGAGCCATCGATCCGCGGACGAGCACGGCCCTGCGCTCGGCGCTCGCCCTGTACGACATGACCGTGGTCCGGGAGCAGGAGGCCTCGATCGACGCCGTGTTCGCGGCGACCCGGCCGTTCCTGCCCTCCGGCGATCCGACGGTCGAGAGCCATGGCTTCGACGGCGATCCCGTTCTCGCCCTGCTCGCCGCCGACATCCGGAGTCGGTCGCTGCTGCATGCGGGCCGATCGGTGGAGGCGGCCGAGTGGAACCAGGTCGCCCTCGGGATGCGGGGGCGGGGCGATCTCCCGGAAGGGATCCTCGGCGACCACCTGCTCTACGAACATCCGTCCCATGCGGCGATCCTCTCCCTCGACCTGGGGCTCATCGACGACCCCACCGACGCGACGGTTCCGGCTCTCGATCGCGTGATCCTCGAACTCGAGGGGCGATGGTGCACCCGTCACCAGTCCTTGCTGCTTCTCTTCGCGCGAAACACCCGGTGGCGGCGCCGGCTCTACCGGGCTCGATGGCGGTTGGATGCCGGCATGGCGAGGGCCGCCCGGGAGGACCTGCTCGCCGACCCGGAACGGTGGGGGGAACTCCTCGCCGACCATGCCACCGACCGGCTCGGCATGGGCAACAGCACGATCTCCCGTCAGTGGAACTACCTGATCGAGCAACGGTCGACGGAGATGGTCCTCGCGGGCGAGGATCCGGGAGCCGGCTTCGATTTCGGTCCCGACGTCGATGCCGCCCTGAAGAGCGAACTGGCTCGTCGCGAGGCCCGGATCGAGTCCCTTTCATCGTTCGACCTGCGGGGGTTCGTGCAAGGGCGATGGGTTCTGGGGGAGTTCGACCGGCCTGTGAACGAGCGTCTCCTCGAGAAACTGCGAGGCGATCGCCGGGCGGACGACGTCCGCTGGGCCGAGTGGTTCCTGCGTTGTCCCGGCGGCGGGTCGGAGCCGGTTCGAGACGTCCTCGCGAGGGATCTCGAGGGCCGAAGGGCGGAAGCCCGAGGAGGGGTCGGATCGCTCGTCGCCCTTCGGCGGGCGGTCCTGCTCGAGCCATCGGCCGACGCCGATCCGTCAGGGGTCGATCTCGTGCCCGTCCCGGTCGGCCCGGAGAGCCTCGTGGCTGCGTTCGAGTCGCTGGCGGCCGACCCCACGACGATCGTGGCCCGGGCACCGTACTGACCCGCGTCTCGACGTCGGAGTTGCGGGAAGTCGATCGGGGCATCAGGATGGCGTCGTGGGACGTGGCCCCGTCAATCCGATCGGCGACGATCTCGAGGGAATCGTGAAGCGGCTCGACCGCGCGGTGGGGCGATTGCGCTTCGATGACCCGGTGGACGTCGTCTACAACCCCCTGCGATACGCGTGGCGTTCGCACCGCCGCTACCTGCGGTTCGCACGGCCGGGGATCGAGGCGCTCTGGCTCGGGATGAACCCGGGGCCCTGGGGCATGTCCCAGACCGGTGTCCCCTTCGGCGAAGTCGCCCACGTCCGGGACTTCCTCGGCATCGACGAGCCGGTCGATCGACCGAAGGTCGAGCATCCGAAACGGCCGATCCAGGGATTCGACTGCCAGCGAAGCGAGGTGAGCGGCCGTCGGGTCTGGGGGTGGGTCTCCGACCGATTCGGGACCCCGGAGGCGTTCTTCGATCGCTTCTTCATCTGGAACGACTGCCCGCTCGCCTTCCTCGAGGAGAGCGGACGCAACCGGACGCCGGATCGACTTCCCTCGACGGAACGTGAACCACTCTTCAAGGCATGCGACCGGGCGCTGCGGGACATCGTCGATCTCCTTCGCCCGAAGCTCCTGATCGGCGTGGGGGCCCATGCTCGTCGCCGATTGGAAGGCTGCTTCGAGGACCGGCTCGAGCGAACCCCCGGAGACGGCGGGCTTCGCATCGGAACGATCCTCCATCCGTCCCCCGCGAGTCCGGCCGCCAACCGGGACTGGGTCGGCACCGTCGAACGACAGCTCGCGGAGCTGGGCGTCGAACTCGGCGGACCGGCCTGACGTCGACTCAGGCGGAATCGCCGCGATCGTGGGTCGGGGGATAGGGAACGGGTTGCCAACGGAGATCGGCGGCGTGGCCCCCGTCGAGGATGATGACCTCCAGCGTCAGCCGTAGCAGCCGGTCCATCGCGACCGCCGCGGGCTGGACGGTCGATCGATTCACCTTGCCCCCGTGGGTCGCGTTGCCGTGGATCAGCTGGCCGCGGAGAAGCAGCATGCGGCGG
>JAYZBK010000183.1:0-3646 GCA_036339295.1 Planctomycetota bacterium | reverse complement strand
CGCTCGAGAAGACGAACCGCCCCCGGTCGTCGACCGCGTGCAGCAACGGAACGACCCCGAACGGATCACGGGCGAGCCAGAGCCTTCGACGGGCGGGCCGGTACCACGCGACCGCGAACATGCCCCGGAACGACTGGAGTGCGGCCGCTCCGTCCGTCGCCAGCGCGACGGCGGCGGTCTCCGCGTCGCACCCCGTCTCGAAACGACGCCCCTCGCGTTCGAGACGTCGACGAAGCTCCAGGTGCTCGAGCAGTTCACCGTTGAAGACGACGACGCAGGGGTCGTCGCTCTCGGCATCGACCACGAAAGGCTCTCGGCCTCCCTCCGGATCCATGATCGCGAGCCGCCGATGACCGATCCAGGCGGACGGGGTCGACCACGCCGAAGCATCGTCCGGGCCTCGATGGGCCATCCGGTCGCGGAGGGCGCAGAGCGTGTCCGACTCGATCCCGAGATCGCGTCCGTGCCCTGCGAGGATGCCGAAGAGTCCACACACGTCGATCGCGGCTCACTTGGTTCCGGCGGGCCCACCGTTCTCGAAGTACTTCCGCTGCACCGCCTGCTCGAGGTCGACGTCGCAGATGTTCGCCATGGTGGTCAGCCACGCAAGGACGTCTGCGAACTCCTCCTGGAGATTCGCCTCGTCGCCGTCGCCACGCTCCCGACGCCCCAGGGCCTCGGCCAGCTCCCCCACCTCCTCGCTGAACCAGAGGAACGTCGCCGGAACCCCCCGGGCGGCGTCGGTCTCGAGATAACGGTCGCGAATGTGGTTCTGGAAGTCGGCGATCCGCATGGAAGCCTCCTGGACCCGGCGGGCCGGCCTGTGGATGACGGGGCGGTTCCTGACGGTGGCGACCCCGCGGGCTAGTCTCCCCTCCGGGGATCGTTCCCGCCAACCCTCGCACCAGTTCGACCGCTCATCCCCAGCGACCGATCGGAGTTCCATGGACGAGTCCCACCCTCGAACACGACCGGAGGACGTCGAGCAGGACCCCGTTCCGCCGACCAGCGACCTCGACACCCCGTCCCTCTTCGACGATGGGTGGGGTTCCTCCGACGGGACGCCGGAGGAGGGCACCGACGCCTCGTCGGACGGACCCGGCGAACCGATTCCCTCGTCCCCGGGTGGACTCGACGACCTGGTCACGCGACTGGGCGATGATCGTCCACCGCGGTGGGCGATGAGCTGGCGCCCCGTCGGCGAGGAGGAGCCCGGCGAGGTCCCCGGCGATCATCATCCCGCCCGGACCGCCAGCTTCGAGATCCGGGAGGACGAGGCGGATCGCCCGACCGGCGACGACGCTGCCGAGGACACGCCCGGTGTCGCCTTCGATGGCGACGACCCGAGGGACGAGTCGCCGGAGGACACTGCGGTCGCCGTCCCGTCGGATGTCCCGACCGAGCCGTCCGACCCTCCGCCCCCCGCCTTCGACGCGACGACACCGCCGTCGCCCCATCCCTCGATCGATGCGACCGCCGACCCGGCCATCGATCCGGCCATCGATCCGGCCATCGATCCGGGGCAACCAACGGAGACGAGCGACGAGGCCGACCCCGCCCCACCGGAGGCCACGACGCCCGACGAAGTCCCGGCCGAACCGGCCGCGGAAACGCGGCCGATGACGACCGGCACCTTCGTGACGTCATCCGCCGACCGGGATTCCCATCGTGACCTCCAGCAGGACGAGGAGCCCTGGACGATCGATCGGGAGACGGCGGGCTGGGCGGCCTGGGGTGGCTGGATCGCGGCCGCCACGATCACGGCCGCCTGGGTCCTCACCGCGTTCTCGACCTCGCCGTCGACCCCCGCGGTCGCTCCCCTGGTTCCGCTGGTCGAAGTCCCGGTCGTCGAGCCGCCAGGCGATCCGGAGCCGGTGGCGTCGGGGGGCCCGCTCGGACGTCCCGCCGGCGCCCCCGACCAGGCCTTTCTCCTCGAGGAGATCGCCGTGCTCCAGCAGGAGGTCGCGGCCCTCCGGCTCGAGACCGCCGCTGCGGGGCTCCTCATGGCCGACCATGCCCGCCTCGATGCCGAATCCGAGCGACTGAGCCGTCGCTGGGCCGCGGCGGTGCAGCGATTGAGCTATTTCGACGCCGAACTCGAACGGGAGCAGGCCGAGCGACAGGCCATCGCCCGCGAACTGGACGAGACGCTGCGGCTCCTCGACGAGACCCGCTCGAGCGAATAGAATCCGCGACCCGCAGGAACAGGGTCTCTGTAGCTCAATTGGATAGAGCGCTGCCCTCCGAAGGCAGAGGTTGGAGGTTCGAGTCCTCCCAGGGACGTTCGGATCCGCGAGATCCGACGACCGTCGAAGACGCCCGGCACGCACGATCGCGAGCCGGGCGTCCTCCATTCCCGAGCGTCGCCCCCGACCGACGAATCGGTGATGATGGCGTGGTGCCGACCTCGAAGCCGACGCCGACGGACGCCGCGACCGCGGCCCCCCTTGCACCGATCCTCGTGCTGTCCTTTCTCGCGACGTTCGGGACGGCGGTGCTCTGGAACGGCCTCGGCTTCATCGCCAAGGAGGCGTACGGGTTCGGCGAGGGCCTGAACCTCGGCCTGGCCGTCTGGAACGGCGCCATCTACGCCGTCGTGGCCTTCCGGTCCGGGAGGATGCTCCGACGGTTGGATCGAATCATCCGTCCACGAACCGTGCTGGCGATGGTGTTCCTCCTGCAGGTCTTCATCTGTCCGCTCGTCCTGGTCGGTTCCTCCGCGTGGCTTCTCTTCCTCGTGAGCGGCGCCATGTCCGCGCTGGCGGCCTTCTTCTGGCCCGTGATCGAGGCGTTCGTGGCGGCCGGACGCGATCCGAACCGGATGCGGCACGCGATCGGCTGGTGGAACGCCACGTGGATGACCGCCCTCGGGCTGGCGCTCATCTCGATCTCACCCTTCCTGACCGCCGACCGCGCGGCCTGGGCGATCGGGGCGCTCGGCCCCATCAACCTCGCCTGCCTGGTGGTGCTGCTTCTCTTCCTGCCGGCGGCGCCGCCACCCCACCAGCACCGCCACCCCGACCACGAGGCGCCGGCCGCGTACCGCGACCTTCTCGCATCGCACCGGGCGATGCTTCCCCTCGCGTACGCCCTGATCGCCGCACTCAGTCCCCTCATGCCCTACCTCCTCGAGGATCTCGAGGCACCGCTCGGCTGGCAGACGCCACTGACCGCGACCTGGATGTTCGCCCGGGTGGCCGGGATCACCGCCCTCCGCTTCAGCCCCTGGTGGCACGGACGCTGGTCGACCACCCTGATCGGTGCCGTGATCCTCCTCGGCGGCTTCATCGCGGTGATCCTCGCACCGACGATTCCCGCGATGATCGGCGCGCTCGTCCTCTTCGGCCTCGGGCAGGCCGTCGTCTACTACACGGCGCTCTACTACGTGATGAGGGTCGGGGACGCCGACGTGGACGCGGCAAGCACGCACGAGGGGCTCATCGGCGTCGGCTACGCGGTGGGGCCGGCGGCAGCCGGCATCGGCGTGCTCCTCGGCGGCGGCGGGCTCGTCGCGGTCTCGAGCCTCTCCCTCCCGGCCATCGCCGCGTGGCCCGCCCTTCGACCCTGGTTCCGGAGCCGAGTCAGGAAGTGACGGGGACCCGACCCTCGAGCAGCATCTCGAGGCAGCCCTCCAGCGTCGGCGTCT
>JAYZBK010000182.1:0-7915 GCA_036339295.1 Planctomycetota bacterium | reverse complement strand
GCCCGGTCCCGCTAGGGAACGGATCATCGCCGCCGCGGTCGAGTTCCTCTGGGACCGGCCCTACCGGGAGTTGACGGCGGGTGAGTTGATGCAACGGACGGGTCTCAGCCGACCCGCCTTCTACCAGTACTTCCGAAACGTCAACGACCTGGTCACGACGCTGCTCGAGGATCTCCTCACGGCGATGGTCGAGGCGGCCGGCCCGTGGTTCACCTCGGACGAGAATCCGATCGAGGACCTGCGCACCTCGCTGGGCGGGGTCGCGGGCGTGTGCCAGACCCACGGCCCCGTCTTTCGTGCGGTCGTCGAGGCGGCGCCGCTGGACGCGGAGCTCGAACAGGCCTGGTCGGCGTTCATGACGAGCTGGGACGAGTCCGTCGCGACGCGCATCCGCTCGCAGCAGGAACTCGGCCTCGTCGATGCACGACTCGACCCCGACCGGATCGCCCGGACCTTCAACCAGATGGATGCGGCCGTCCTCGTCGAGGCATTCGGGCGGCGGCCGCAGGCGGACCTCGACGAGGTCGTCGACGCCCTTCACATGATCTGGACCCGGACCCTCTACGGTTCCATCGAACACTTCAACACCTCCCCTGGACAGCGATGAAGCAGCTCACGTCCCCTCTCGCCCCCTCCGCGATCCTCCTTCTCGCCATGGGCGGCGGCTGCGCCGTCCAACCGGCCCCGACGCACTCCCGGGCATCGGACGACGCCACGCCCGGATTCAACCATCGGATCCCGGAGTCGATCCTGACCCCGGACCTGGTCGAAACCCCCATCGGCACGATGCGCTTCTTCGACGGCTTCCCCGATGAACGCACGGTCGAGCTGGCCTACGACAACCTCGACCGATCCCGGGCGATGGAGGCGTTCCTCGACTTCATCCCCATGGCGTCCCTCGAGGCGCTGCGTCTCGGACAGGAGACGCTGGGAGCGACCGAACCCAACCAGGTCCTCGTCTTCAGCGACCTGATGACGTCCGACAGCCTCTTCCTGACGGGCAACACCGACACCGTCTACGCGAGCGCGTTCTTCGCCCTCGACGAGACCGGTCCCCTGGTGATCGAGGTCCCGCCGGGCGCCGGGCCGGGCACCGTGAACGACGCCTACTTCCGATTCGTGACGGACATGGGCGGTCCGGGCCCCGACCGTGGCAAGGGCGGGAAGTACCTCGTCCTTCCGCCCGACTGGGAGGGCGACGTGCCGGAGGGCTACTTCACCTCCACCAGTCCGACCTTCTCGAACTGGGTCATCCTCCGAGGGTTCCTCGAGGACGGGAAGACCGACGCCGCGGTCGACATGTGGACCAACGGCCTGCGGATCTACCCGCTCTCGGAGGCGGCGAACCGGCCCGAGGTCGAGGTGTTCAACGGGACCGGGAAGGTCTTCAACACGATCCATGCCAACGACTCGACGTTCTTCGACGAGGTGAACGAGGTCGTCCAGCGTGAACCGATCGACGCCCTCGACCCCGAGATCCGAGGCAACCTCGCCTCGCTCGGCATCCAGAAGGGCCGCCCATTCGAGCCCGACGACCGCATGCGTCGCCTTCTCGCCGAGGGGGTCGCGATGGGGAACGCGACCGCCCGCGCCCTCTCGTTCCGTCCGCGTTCGGATTCGGTCTTCATCTACGGACCCGAGAGCAGCTGGTACACCGCCTTCGACGGCGGGGACTACCGCTGGCTCAAGGACGGCGGCGACGGCGGCCGCAACCACGACGCCCGCACGCAGTTCTTCTACATCGCCACCGTGAACACCCCGGCCATGGTCCTGAAGATCCCCGGAGTCGGGTCGCAGTACGCACTCGCCGCGACGGACACCGATGGTCGCTACCTCGACGGGGCGACCGACTACTCGCTGACGCTTCCGCCCGACGTCCCCGCCAACAAGTTCTGGTCGATCGTGGTCTACGACCCGCAGACCCGATCGATGCTGCAGTCCGACCAGCCGTATCCCAGCATCAACAGCGTCCGGAACACCGACCTGCAGACCAACGCGGACGGTTCGACGACGATCTGGTTCGGGCCGACCGCCCCGGAAGGGCGCGAGACGAACTGGATCCAGACGGTGCCGGGCAAGGGCTGGTTCACGCTGCTTCGGCTCTACGGTCCGCTGGAACCGTGGTTCGACCAGACCTGGCGTCCCGGCGAGATCATCCCGATCGACTGACGGACGAGCGATTCCGGTGCACGTCGTGGCACTCCCGGCAGGAACTCCGGATCAGCCCGAGCAGGCCGTCCATCTCGTCGACCGGGATCTCCGCCTCGAGCAGCCCCGCCTCGAGCCGGCTGGCCCGGTTGGCGTCGACCTCGAGTCGACGAACGAGGTCGAGACCGGCGTCGTCCATCACCCCCTTCGACGGGATCGCGAGTCGGAACAGGTCGGCCAGTCGTCCCGCCTCCGCCGCGGGCACGAGATCCGGATGGGCGTGCGGGGTTCGCCATGACGCGTCCGAGATCCGCTCGAGGTGCTCGAGCACGCGATCCAGTTCGACCATCGCCTCGACCAGGTCGCTCGGTCGCGCGACCTCGGGAAGGTCCGCCGGCACCGCCTCGATCCGCCGGTGGTCGAGGCGCGTGGCCTCGGAGACCGACTCGAGGAGGCCTCGATACCGAGGCGAGGTCCCGGCGACCGACATCCGTTGCAGCGCCTGATCGGGGGTGATCCAACCGAGCCCGACGCCGACGACGCCCGAAGCGGCCGCGCTCCGGTGCTTTCCATGATGGCAGTGCAGGTAGACGCGTCCTCGCCCGAGACCGTCGCGGACCGCACGAGCGAGTTCGTGGCGCCGGGACTCGTCGATCCCGTCGTATCCGATCGGCAGGTGGATGTATCGCAGGCCGGCGGCCCGTGCCGACTCGAGGTCGGGCACCGCGCCGTCGACGCTCACCACCGTCCGGATCCCAAGCCCGCGCATCCGCTCGAAGGCCTCCCGCCCCGTCGGGACGCCGCCGCTGAGCAGTCCGTTCCCGAAGGACACCATGTTCGGCAGTCCGGGCAGGTGCGTGGGCGACGAGGCGTCCACCGCGGGGAGACCGGTGCCCGGCGGGACACGCGCGCCCTCGACGCCTGCGGGGGGCGTTCCGACGGCGAGGGCGAGCTGGAGCAGGACGTGGAGCATCATCTGGAAAGCCTAGTCCCGGGGGAACGATCGACGCAGGAGTTCGAGACTTCTGGGAATCGCCGTCCGCCAGTCCTCCCTGCCCTCGAACTCGAGCGAGATCCATCCGCGATACCCCGCGTCGTTCAGGATCCGTCCGATCCGCGGATAGTCGAGATCGAGCGTGTACCACTGCCCGCCGCCGAAGTAGGTCTTCGCCTGGACCAGCACGGTGTGCGGAGCGAGCTTCTCGAGTCGATCGTACGGATCCTCGAGGAAGTTCCCGGTGTCGGTCGTCACCTGCAGCCAGGGCGAGTCCGCGGCGCCGACGATGCGAAGGATGCCCTCGGGCGTGAGACCGAGGCCCCAGTGGTTCTCGAGGCCGAGCACCACGCCGAGTCGCTCCGCGGTGGGCAGGCAGCGCTCGAACGCCTCGATCACCCACGGATAGGCGTCCTCGTCGGTGTATCCCTCCAGCGGGGACTCGATGCCGCGATTCGCCATGAGCTCGTCGAAGTCCTTCGAGGTCCCCCAGGTCCCGGTGTTGACCCGGACCACCGGAATGCCCAGGTCGGCCGCGATCTCGATCTGCGCAATCGTGCGATCGATGTTGAACATCCGCTTCTCGGCGTCGGGGGTCACGAAGCCCTGGTGGGTCGAGAGCCCCATGATCGGGAGACCGAGTCTCTGGGCCCTTCGCTTGTAGGCCATCATGCGGGAGCGGCTGATCAGTTCGTTCTGGCCGATCTGGTAGAGCAGGAACTCGATGCCGTCGAAGCCGAATTCGTCGGCGAGGTCGATGCAGCGATCCATGTCGCGCAACTCGTCGTTGCGGAACCGCCAGAGCGAGTAGGTCGAGAGGGCGATCGGATGCGTGGCGCGGGCACCCCCGACCGCGGTCGGCGAAGACTCGATGGCGCCCCGGGGGAAGGCCTGGCCGGCCCCGGTGAAGGGCAGGGCCGCCAGCGGCGCCGCGGCGAGGAAGCTTCGACGATCGTTCATGGGCTGCTCTCCAAGGGAATCGGCAGAGTATCCCTGATCCTTCGACCGGATCGGACGGGGCCCGACTACCCTGAATTCATGATTCGACGCACCCTGACCGCCCTGTTCGTGGTTCTCGCGACCGTCCACGCCGGCGCGGAGGCCCAGGTCCTGACCTTCGAGCACGACGGGCTGCAGCGGCGATATCGGGTCCATGTCCCCTCCGACCTCGAAGCCGGCGCTCCCCTCGTCCTGGTGCTCCACGGCTACGGCGGTTCGGGGGCCGGCATGCAGAACAACTTCGGCTGGCCCCAGCTCGCGGACGAACGCGGCTTCGCCGTGGCCTTCCCCGACGGCACGCGAGACCAGTGGAACGCGCGTTTCTGGAACGTCGACTACGAGTTCCATGCCTCCGAGACCGTCGACGACGACGGATTCCTGGTCGCCCTGTCCGGACACCTGCAGGAACTGCACGACCTCGATCCGGAGCGGACGTTCGTCACGGGATTCTCCAACGGAGGCGACATGAGCTTCCAGCTCGCGTGTCGTCGCACCGATGCATTCCAGGGGTTCGCCCCCGTGTGCGGCACGATGATGGACTCGCTCTACCTCGACTGCGAGCCCGCGACCCCGCGACCGATCCTGGCCATCAGCGGCACGGCCGACGGCACCACCCTCTTCGGTGGCGACATGGACAACAGCGACGGCTGGGGCGCCTATCGCCCCATGCCCGAGGTCGTCGACCTCTGGCGGACGCTTCTCGCCGTCCCGATCCTCGAGTCGACCACCCTCCCGGACATCGCTCCGAACGACGGCAGCGTGATCGAACACGACCGCCACCGTTCGAAGGTCCACCCCCGCGAACTCCGCTTCTATCGCGTCGTCGGCGGCGGCCACGACTGGCCGGGCCGCTCCGGCAACATGGACATCGACGCCACCCGCGAGATCTGGGACTTCTTCGAGTCGATCCTCCCCGAACCACCGGCGAATCCCGCGGACCTCGACGGTGATGGTCGCGTGAACGCGGCCGATCTCGGCATCCTGCTCGGCGCCTGGGGCCCCGGGAGCCCGGGCGGCGACGTGAACGGCGACGGGAGCACGGACAGCACGGACATCGGCCTGATGCTCGGCGCCTGGACCGGCTGAGGCAACCTCGGATCGCGTGCGATAGGCTCGAGCCATGGCCGAAGCCGCCGGCAGCACGGATCCCACCGCCTCCCCCTCGCCGATCCATCATCGGTGGTGGGGCCTCGCGTTGAAGGTCCTCGCGGCCCTGGTCGTGGTGGGCCTCGGGGCCTGGCTCTGGTACGTCGCGATCGAACCGCAGGAGGCGAGGCTGGAGCAGCTGCTCTCCCAGCTGGGCCCCTGGGGGCCGGTGCTCTTCGTCGGGATCTTCGTGGTCGCGACCGGCCTCTTCTTCCCGGAGAGCGTCCTCGCCATCGCATCGGGAGCGATCTTCGGCCTGTTCTGGGGGCTCGTGTGGACCGTGGTCGCGGGCATGATCACCATCGCCACCGTCTTCCTCCTCGGCCGGCACTTCCTCGGAGGCCCCGCTCGACGGCTCCTCCTGCGCCACCCGCGCATCGCCGCGATCGAGAAGGCCGCGGAATCCCGGGGCCTGCGCCTGGTCTTCCTCCTGCGCCTCGCCCCCCTCAACTTCTCCATCCTGAACTGGATGCTTGCGGTGAGCGACATGCGCCTCAGGGCCGTCCTGCTCAGCTCCCTCGGGATGATCCCGGGCAACCTCTCGACCGTCTACGTCGGGTATGCCGCCCGACACACCGCCGACCTCGCCGCCCGGGCGAAGGCCGGCGCCCCGGACGGGATCGTCGCGGGCGACTCGATCCTCCACGAGGTGGCGCTCTACGCCGGACTCGGCGCCTCCCTCCTGGTGAGCGTCCTCGTCACCCGCATCGCGGTCAAGGCGCTGAAGCAGTCCACCTCGACCGAAGCGACCCCCGCGCCGTCAGCCGCCGGCTGATCTCGCGGCCCGCGCCTCGAACTCGCGTTCGATCTCGTCGAGCGGCACCCCCCGGGTCTCGGGCATCCGCCAGGCCACGAACAGGATGGTGGCGAGATTGAACGCGGCGAACGTTCCGAAGGCCGCCGCCGGGCTCCAGTCGAGCAGGGACAGCGCTCCCTGCGCCACCGCGAAGTTCGCGATCCAGTTGATCGAACTCGCGAGACCGACGCACGCGCCGCGAGAGGACACCGGGAAGAGCTCGGAGATCGCCAGCCAGACCAGCGGCCCGAGGCTGAAGGCGAATGCGACGACCGCCAGTCCCGTCATGGAAAGGATCACGATCGACGAGGGGCCGAGTCCCGACGCCCCTTCCGGGGCCATCAGGGAGGTGACGGCGATCGCCACCTGGGCCAGCATCATCGTCCCCGCCCCGACCATGAGGAGGGGTCGTCTCCCCACTCGATCGACCAGTCCGATCGCGATGAAGGTCGCCGCCATGTTCACGAACCCGATCACCGCGGTGAAGACGAGCTTCCGCTCGCCGAGACCGACCGACTCGAGGATCTCGGGGGCGTAGTAGAGGATCGCGTTGATGCCGCTCGCCTGCTGCAGGAAGGCGAGTCCCACCGCGACCACCAGGGCGAGCCGGACCGCGGGCTTCGACCGGATCGCTTCGACGAGTCCGAGCGTGCGCTCGCCCTCGAGCCGCCGCGACAGGTCCTTGAACTCGCGGTCGACCTCGACCGGATCGCCGAGGGTGCGAACGAGCACCGACCTCGCCTCGTCGCGCCGTCCCTGGCCGAAGAGCCACCGGGGGCTTCGAGGCATGAACAGCATGCCGAGCACCAGGGCCCCGCCCATGATCGAACCGATGCCGAAGGCGAGTCGCCAGAGACCGTCGGGCGTGAGCACGAGGCCGAGGAGGAAGGCCACGAAGATGCCGATGGTGATCGCGAGCTGGTAGATGGAGACCATCGCCCCGCGGGTGCCGGGCCCGGCGATCTCCGCGATGTAGAGCGGGCCGGCGACCGAGCTGAAGCCCACGCCGATGCCCATGAGCACCCGGAACACGACGATCATCGAGAAGTCGATGGAGAGGGCGCAGCCCCCGCAACCCAGCGCGAAGACGATGCCGCCGAAGATGTTCGTCTGGCGGCGGCCGATCCGCTCGCAGAGTCGTCCCGCGAGGAGAGCCCCGAGGAAGGAACCCACGAGCACGGAGCTGACGACCGTCTCGATCGCCACGTTCCCGAGGCCGAACTCCTCCTGGATCGAGAGCTTCGCGTCGGCGATCACGCCGATGTCATAGCCGAACATGAGTCCGCCGAGCGCCGTGATCGTGGTGATCGCGATCGTGTAGCGGACGGCCCGCCCGGACTTCGAGCGAGGTGACGGCGATTCCTCCACCTTCTCCATGGATCGCTTCCTTCCTGGTCAGAAGTCCGTCGTGAGCCGCAGGCCGAGAACGACGCTCGTCTTCGAGTCGGACCGCATCCCCGGGTCGAAGACGACCTGGATGTCGGGGGTGAGCTGCATCGAACCGGTGATCTGGATCCGATAGAACGCCTCGATCATCGACTGCGACTCGAGGACCGGTCCCGCGAGCGGGTTCGTGCGGTCGAACCCGAGGCCGACCAGCGTGTCCCCGCTCGAAGCGGCTCCGGTCGTACCGGCGGCGGACGTCGGTCGCGACCAGTTGTAGGCGATGCCGCAGAGGTCTCCGCGGCGGCCGAACGGCTGCTGGACCCCGAGACCGGTCGACACCTGGGCGGTGGTCGTGGACATGTTCGGCTCGCACCAGCCACCCTGGACCCAGAAACCGAGCTGGCTGGCCAGGTGGAGCTGGAGCTGCCCCGCGATCGCGTTGGACC
>JAYZBK010000181.1:0-2144 GCA_036339295.1 Planctomycetota bacterium | reverse complement strand
ATGAAGTCGATCTCGATCCGCGGTTCGTCGGCCGGAAACGTCGCCCGTCGTTCCTTCGGCTTGAGGGCCTCCCGGCCCAGCGCCCGAAAATCCCGCAGGGTCCGGGAGCCGGGGGTGTCGTTGAAGTCGCCAAGGACGATCCACGGGACGTCGAGTCGGCGGAGCCGTGCCATGGTCTCCGTCGCCTGTCGGTGGCGAAATTCGTCGTCCTCGACCCAGTCGAAGTGGACACCGACCACCGCGACGGCCGGACCGGTGGGCGGGAGGACGCGGACCGCGAGTGCGACCCGGGGTTCGTGTCCATCGGTCAGACGCCAGACCTCCGAGTGCTCGATCGGAAGACCCGAGAGCATCGCCATGCCGTAACGGCCGCCCTGATGCTCCATGAAGGAGCCGAACACCGCTCGCATCCCGAGACGTTCGGCCAGCCAGGCGGCCTGATCCACAAGGCCGCTGCGGCGAACCACCTCGTCCACCTCCTGCAAAGCGACGATGTCGGCGTCGATGTCCTCGATCACCCGAGCGATCCGCTCGAGGTCGACCCGTCCATCCAGTCCTCGTCCGTGCCGGATGTTCCAGGTGGCGACCCGTATTCGTTCCGACTCCCGGTCGTCGGCCGAGGCCGGGGAGGTCGTGCAGCCGTTCATCGTCGACCCTCCGGCGAGCAGAAGGATCGCCGCGAGTTGGAACAGGGATCGTGGCATGCGGGTCACGGTACCGGGTGCCGGTCGGGGTAAGGTGCCGGAGGTACGCCACGATCCGCGGCGAGGCCCGATTTCCAGGAGATGAATGCGATGTCGAAGAGCTGGTCGACCGGTCGGTCTGGAGGCGGATTCGCCGTGGGGATGGTCGCGCTGCTGTCGAACGGCCTGCTCGCCTCGGCCGGAACCGGCGAAGAGTGGCGATGGTCGGCCCGGGGCACCGACCTCGTGCCTTCCACCGATGCGACGCCGTCGGTCGCATCGCGGCCCGTGCCCCGCACTCCGACGGACGAGGGCATGACGCTCTCCGGTCGAGGCACGCCCTTCGTCGTCGCGGACCGGATCGACGACATCGACGGCGGGATGCCCGGGGACCAGATCACCCTCGAAGCCTGGGTGGCGATCGACCTGGCGACGCGGTGGGGTGGGGTGGTGGGCGCGATCCAGGACAATGCGAACGCCGAGACCGGCGTGCTGCTGGGGTACGAGGGGAACCGGCCCACCTTCGCGATCGCCAGCACCGGGATCGACGACGAGGACGGCCGGCTGACCTACCTCCAGGCGGATCGTCCCTGGACCGAGGGGAAGTGGCATCATCTGGTCGGCACCTACGACGGATCGGTGATGCGGATCTACGTCGACGGGGAACCGGCGGGGGAGAGTCGCGAGCAGTCCGGGCCGATTCGCTACGCCGGCGACGAGCCGCTCGCCATCGGCGGGTATCTCGATCGCAACGAGGATCATGGTCTGGACGGCCGCCTCAAGGAGGTGACCATCCTTCCTCAAGCGATCGACTCGGCGGAGGTTCGACGCCGATTCGCCCGTCACGCCGAGCTGGCGGCCCGGCCGCCCGAAGTCGACAACACGCTCGAGTGGATGGTCGAGCCCTTCCTCTGCTGGCCGACGACCGACGCGATGAGCGTGGTCGCCGAGTCGACCCGACCCAGCGCGATGGAGGTCCGGGTTCGCGACGAGTTCGGTCGGTTCTCCGAGACCGTTCGTTCCGATGATCGAAGGAGGATCCACGAGTTCCGGATCACCGGTCTCCAGCCCAACACGAAGTACTTCTACCGGGTCGTGGCCGAGGTCGACGACCAGAGGCTCGATGGCGGGCTCAAGACCTTTCGGACCGCCGCGGGGCGGGGCGAACCCTTCACCTTCGTCGCGATCGGCGACACGCAGTCGCAGCCCCAGGTGGTGGCACGGATCGCCGATCTCGCCTACGAGACGCGGCCGAGCCTGCTGGTGCATGCGGGCGATCTGGTCACCACCGGGGGCGACAAGAGCCACTGGGTGAACCACTTCTTCCCGAACATGCGTCCGCTGATCGAACGGGTCGCGATCATGCCGGTGCTCGGCAACCACGAGCAGGACGCGAAGCTCTACTACGACTACATGAGTCTGCCCGAGCCCGAGCGGTGGTACGCGTTCAGCTACGGCGAC
>JAYZBK010000180.1:0-6991 GCA_036339295.1 Planctomycetota bacterium | reverse complement strand
CGCCGCGGTTCGCCCCCGGCGCGCCGTCGGCGCCCCGCGGCGTCGGTTCCTCGATCGGGACGCTCGTCGGGCTCTGGTCGCGGTAGGGTTCCTGCTGGTCGGTGGCATCGTCGTACTGCTCGCCTCGAGCGAGCTGGGCTCCGTCCATCGCCTCGGGCCCCCGACCGACGAGGCCTCGCCACTGCGTCCGTCCCGGATCCTCGATGCGGTCGATCGAACCCGTGTCCCCGCGGCCGGTGTCCCCGCCTCGAGGGACGATGCCCCGGACGGGACGTCTCCGGCAACCGAAGGCGAGGGAGTCCGGTACGACTCCGTGGAGGCGATGGCGCCGGGCCGTCGCTCCTGAGTCGAGTTCGAGTCGATCGAGCCGGTCCCGGAGACGCGATCCACCCATGAACACCACGGTCGTCCATTCTCGAGCATCGCTCGGGCGACGGTCGTCGGGGCAGGGGCCACGGAGGCTGCTCGCCTGGCTGGGCTGCGTTGCGTCGGCGTCGAGCCTGGCGGCGTCCCCGCCCGACGGGCTCGACCTCATGTCCTTCGCCCCTTCCGACTCGGCGGTCGTGATGGCCTGGGCCGGCGAGGGGACGCGGGACCTGGAACGGGGCCCTCGCCTCGACCAGACCTGGATCGAGTTCGCGGTGGAGACGATCGATGCCTCCGTCGTTCCAGTGGCATCGGTTTGGCGGAGTGCGGGAGAGATCGGTGACCAACTGGTTCCCGATCGCGGCTCGAGGCTGCATGCCACCGCGGCCGACGGCCGCGACTGGATCCAGCTGATCGAGTGGCGGGATCCGATCGCGGTGGAGCAGGGGCTCCAGCGGATCGGCTCTCGGTCGCTGGGCGGGGGGCGGTTCATCCTCCCGGTGGCGGGGGTCGAGGTCGTCGTCCTCGACCGGCTGCTCGTGCTCGGTCCCCGGGACGGTTCGTGGATCGATGCGACCCTGGAGCGTCTGCGCGAAGTTCCCTCGGCCTCGGGCCGAGGGACGGTGGATCCGCGGGAGCGGGTTCGTCTTCGCCTGCGGCATGCGAGGCCGGTCGACGGGATCACGGAGATCGGCGTGCATCCGAGGAGTCCTCGAGAGGCCGAGATCCGGCTGTCCGGTCGGTACCGCACGAGTCCGTGGCCCATCCGGCCCGCGGCATCGATCGAACGCAGGCTCCTCGATCGGCTCGGTGGTCGGTTTCCCGTCGCCCTGGTCGAGTCGGGCGTGGGGGTGCTCGATCCGAGGCTCCTCGGCCCGGCCGAGTCGATGCCCGAGATCCTGCCTCCGGCGGAGGTCCGGCGACGCCTGGCGAACCGTCGAGCGGTGGTGGTCGATGCCACGCCCCTGACCATCCCGGGGCTGGGCTTCGTCGAGACGCCCTCGATCGCCATCGTCGTCCCCTCCCGGGACGTCCTGGGGGCGGAGGAGGTCTCCGATCTCGATGCCGCCATCGCGGGCTGGCTCGCCGGGATCGAGTCCTCGCTGCGGCAACGATGGGGGCCGAGCAAGTCCCACGGGCCTCTCCGGACCCGGGATCGGCAGGTGGGATACGTCGACCTCGGCGATGCGGTGATCGAGGCGACCGACGGCCATCCGTTCTCCCTGGCCGCCGAGATCGCCTGGTCGATCGTTCGGGACGAGGAATCCGGTCGGGCGTTCGTCGTCCTCGGATCCTCGGTGACGACGACTCGACGCGTCGCCGGACTGCTCCGGCAATCCTCGAAGGCGGTCCGCGGCGAGCCGATCGGCACGGCCGGGACGGTGGACGGGACGCGAGCGACCATGCTGCTCTCCTCGCTGGCTCGCATGCGTGAAGGCCGGGGAGACGTCGCCGCCAACGAGGACGCATCGGTCCTCGAGGGCGTGGCGGGCTGGTTCGCCGGGCTCGAAAGGATCGAATGGACGACGACGGTACAGACCGAGGAGGTCGTCGAGGCACGCCTTCGAGTCGTGCGGTCCGCGCCGGCGGCGCCTGGAGACGGGACGCCATGACGGCCACGAGGACGATCGACGGGATCGACCGCGGTCGACTGCTGCTGGCGGCCGCTCGCTCCCCGGTGGCGTCGATCATGGAGCGTGGCATCGATCACGGCGGCGGACGAGGCCGTCCGACGCTGCTCGCGGTCAGCGGCGGCATCGATTCCACCGCGATGCTGGTCCTCGCGGCCGCGCTCCGCGAGCGTCGGCGAGAACCGGTTCCGGGACCACTCGTCATCGGTCATGTCGATCACGCCCTCCGTGCGAGCTCGGTCGACGATGCGGAGCACGTGAGACGTCTCGGGCGGCACCTCGGCATCGAGGTCGTGGTGCGGCGGCTCGACTGGTCGGGCGTCGGCGAGGTCTCGGCGGCGACCGTCCGCGAGGCCAGGTGGGAGGCGCTCGCCGGGATCGCCCGGTCGCAGGGGCTCGAGGTCCTGCTGCTGGCACACCACGGCGACGACCAGGCCGAGACGGTGATCCAGCGACTCGCTCGCGGCACGGGGCTCGCGGGACTGGCCGCGATTCCCGCCCGTCGACCCCTCGGGGACGACCTGGTGGTGATCCGACCACTCCTGCGAACGAACCGAGCGGCCCTCGAGTCCGTCGTGACCCTCGGAGAGGTGCCGACGGTGGAGGATGAGGGGAATGCGAGGACCGATCGCTCCCGTGGCCTGATCCGGCACGAGGTCCTCCCTCGGCTCGAAGCGATGCATCCCGGGGCCGCGGCCCGCATCGCGACCCTGGCCCAGGAGGCGGCGGGCGTTCGCGAGAAGGGCCCGGACGTCGACCTTCCATCGCCCAGCCTCGTGACCTGGAAGCGGGTGTCGCTTCGTGGTGGCGACGAGATCGAGTCGGCGACGCGACTTCGCCGACTCGTCATGTCCATCCCGGGGGTCGACGTCTCTCGGATCGAAGGCGTCCGACGAGAGACGTGGGTCCGGCTCGCCCGGGCTATCCTCGACGACAAGGTCGAACCGAGACGGTTCGACATCGAGGGGCGCGGAGCCGTGTCGGTCACCGCCTCCCGGGTGACGTTCGAGTCCAGCGACGCGACGAACGACCCCGAGGACAGGAAGGCGTCGATGGAGGATGCGCGATGACCGGATCGATTCCCGAGGAACCTGGAATCCCGAACGAGCCGGCCCGCTTCCTGGCGGTCGGTCACTGCGGGCCGGACACGTGGATGCTTCGCACCGCGGTGCAACGGGTGCTTCCGGACGCGACCCTCGAGCCGGTGGCCGGCGACGACGAGCTGGAGGCGGCGCTCGACGGGGGGAGTCCGATCCTTCTCGTGAATCGACGCCTCGACGGCGACTTCGCCGCGGTGGACGGCATCGAACTCATCCGCGGGCTCGCCTCGTCGGGCCATCGCGCCATGCTCGTGTCCGACCTGCCCGATGCGCGGGCGGCCGCCGAGGAGGCGGGAGGCCTGCCGGGATTCGGGAAGACGGCGCTCCACGACGAGGAGACCGCAGCGGCGCTCCGCCGGGCATGCCGGCCGGGGGCCGGGGGGAGCTGAGTCGAGTCAGCCCGCTTCGGGCGTGGCCTCGGCCGTTTCGGCCCGGACGATCGCATCGTCGATGCACCGTTCGAAGTCGTCCCCCGAGACGCAGACGACTCGCCCGTCGACCACCTCGACGAGCATCGGGGCGGTCACGACCCACACCGGTCCTTTCGGAAGCGTCAGCCGGACGCAGTCCGGGCAGGTGACGTCCTCGGGGTAGTTGTTCTCGGCGAGCTCGACGCCCTCGGCGGGGGGCACCTCGATGCTCACGAGGCGATACGGCAGGCGATCGCCGAAGTGCTTGTCGAAGAGGTCGTGGCACATCCCGCAGTTCGGTCGATAGAACGCGAGCAGCGTCGGCTGGCCCTGCGAGAGCGCCTCGATCGCCGGGAGGTGTTCGAGGAGTCCGGTCTCCGAGAGCGCTCGCCCCGTCCAGTCCGATCCCGTCAGGTCGTGGACGAGGAATCGTCCATCCGCGCCGCGGGCGTTCGATTCCCGGAAGCTCTCCGGCATCGTCACGGTGGTGCTGGCCGCGACGGCCGCGGAGACCGTCAGCGTGAGGACGACCTTGGCCGCGAGGATGCCCGCGGTGCTCGGGCGGGACTCCGCCGCGGGACCGGAAGCGAGGAGGACGAGGCAGCCGCCACCCAGGGCGAACTGGAGGATCGGACGGAGCAGGCTCGTCGTGGCATCGTCGCCGAGTGACAGCATCGCCGAGCCGTCGGCGATGCCGCTGAGGGCGAGCAGGGCGGCGAAGACCATCGCCGGACGTCGTCCCGAGGCCCGGAGGGCCAGGGACAGGCCACCCATCGCGAAGCAGGCGCCGGCGAGGATCCGGGCGCCGACCGCGGGATCGATGCCCAGCGAGGCCGAGAGCCCGATCGCCCAGATCGGAACGGCATCGGCCCCGAGCCGACCGATCGCGAAGGCCGCGGCGATCAAACCCAGTCCGAGGAGGATCCTGCTGATCGTGGCCGCGTTCATGGAGTCACCCCGCGTTCGAGGAAAGGCAGGCTTCGACGGCGTCGCGGTCGTCCGGATCGCTGGCGAATCCGGTGACGACACCGTCCTTGATGGCGAAGAGCGCGGGGGTCGAGATCACGTAGTCCGGCCCCTTCGGGAGGGTGTGTCTCATGACCCGGGTGCTCGGGAACGGCATCGCATTCGCGGGATCGGTGTCGGGAACCTCGACCGCGATCGTCGGCGCGGGCACGGATTCGGTGAACCACTCCTCGAGCATGTGATGGCAGTGCTCGCAGTCGGAGCGGTAGAACATGATGAACGAGCGTCCCTCGTCGAGCTGGTCCGGGATCGGCCGGTTGATCAGTCGCGCGAGCTCCTGGGCCGCGATCGGCTGTCCGATCCACTCCTCGAACTCCGTGAAGTAGAAGGGGTTCACCGTGGTGGGCATCTCGCCCCAGGCATCGGCGGGCGTGGCGGTCGATGCCGTGGTGTCCCCGCCGGTGCTCCCTGCGGGAGTGGCCGGGGGTGGCTCGCATCCCAGGAGGACGACGGTCGAGAGGACGGCGGGCAGCAGGGCGAGGAGTCGATGAGGCATGGCAGGTGCTCGTGGGGCGTCTTCGGGATCGGGGCGTCGAGGTGGGGGTCGGATGGCGGTCAGGGGGTCGCGGCGATCGTCGAACTCACGAGCGCGTGGTCGTCGGAGTCCTCGCAGACGGCGAGGACGACCCCGTTCTCGATCGTCAGGAGGACCGGCGTCGTGAGGACGTATTCGGTCCCTTCGGGCAGCCGATGCAGGAGGCACTCGTCGCAGGGCATGTCGAGGGCGGCGGCGGGATCGCCGTCGGGGATCTCCACCGCGAGGACCGGGGTCTCGAGAGGTCCGCTGAAGAACGCATCGAGGAGCTCGTGGCACTTGTCGCAATCGCTTCGGTAGAAGACGAGATGAAAGCGATCCTCGTCGATCCAGTCCGGAAGCGGTCTCGAGACGAGCCGGGCGATGGGCTGGCTGGACAGGGGCCGCCCGATCCACTCGGAGAACTCCGTGAAGTAGAACGGCTCGAGTCGGTCGGGGATCCCCGGCCACGATCCGGCGGCCGACGCGGACGTCCCGCCGTCCACCGGATCGGGGCTCGACGGCTGGGCCGGCACCGGCGTGGGCATCGGCTCGAGCTTG
This sequence comes from Planctomycetota bacterium, assembly GCA_036339295.1. Lineage (GTDB taxonomy): Bacteria > Planctomycetota > Phycisphaerae > Phycisphaerales > SM1A02. The sequence continues at coordinate 1,383 of JAYZBK010000180.1, read as the reverse complement.
ATGACCGGCGTGGGCCGGCCGTAGGAGATCCCGAAGCCGACGACGACCGAAGCGGCCACCAGCCACGGCCGGAGTGGGACGGTCGCGCCGCGCCGAGGGCGGAGGAGGATGACGCCGGCGAGGAGCGCCGCGTCGATCCCGAACATGGCGATGGGCGGGGGGCTCGCGGAACCGAAGCAGCCGCAGCTCCCGCTCCAGATGGCGGTGATGCCCTCGCGCTGGGCGGACTTCGCCATCGTCGCCGCGAGGACCGCGAGGAACACGGCGAGCAGGAAGGACGCCGTGAATCGGGCGAGCTTCGGCGAGAGGAACATGACCAGCGCCGCGGCGAACTCTGCGCCGATGAAGAAGCGGAGCCACATCTCCAGCCACCAGCCGAGGTCGCGGACCCCGAACGGGCCGGCCGTGATCTTCACGAGATCGAGGATCGGCTCGGGGAGCAGGGCCGGGTTGAAGGTGCCGAACTTCACGGACGCGCCGGCCAGCACCCACAGCGGGACGACGACGCGAACGAGGATCGTGCCGGCGAGGGTGCCGTCGCGACGGTCGGATGCCGGGATCGAGGGGTCGTTCATGGCGTGTCCGGCTCCGGCTCGAACTGCTCGCAGCAGGCGTGCATCAGGAACTGGTGGATCTCCTGGATCGCGGCGCTGTCGCGGCCGGGAGCGATGAACGAGACGTCGCAGAGCGGCTCGCACGATCCGCCGTCCCCTCCGAGGAACCCGATGCAGGTCGCCCCCCGGCCTCGGGCGGTCTCGAGCGCGTCCACGAGGTTGCGGCTTCGGCCGGAGGTGGAGAAGACCACGAGGGCATCCGACGGCCCGACGAGGGCCTCGCACTGGCGGCGGAAGATCGCATCGAAGCCGAAGTCGTTGGCGATGCAGGTCAGGGCCGTCGGGTCGGCGTTCAGGCAGACCGAGGGCAGCGGCCGACGATCCGTGCGGTATCGGCCGACGAGTTCCTCGGCCAGGTGAAGCGCCTCGGCGGCACTCCCGCCGTTCCCGCAGGTGTAGATCGTGCCGCCGTCCTCGAGCACCCGGCCGATGGTCTCCACGACCCCGGCGGCCTCGTCGAGGCGATCGTCGAGGGCCGCGAGGGCCTCGTCCAATCGGCGTCGCCGCGCCTGCAACAGGGCTCGGGCATCCGCCTGGATCACGATCGGGTCGTCTTGTGGGGAGGTCGACGGCATTGTGGGGATGGTAGGGGGTTCGTCGTGCCGGAGTCGCCCGTGGGCAAGCTCCCGGAATTCACGTCAGACTGCGTCCTGAATCGAGGAACCACGAATCCGGGACCGACCGGACGAGTCCCGAATCCCGAGAGTGGCCCCCATGACTGTCTCCATGAATCACGATCGGCAAGGTGCGGACCGGATCTTCAGGGCGG
>JAYZBK010000179.1:0-12654 GCA_036339295.1 Planctomycetota bacterium | reverse complement strand
CGGACTGGTGCTCATCTGGGCGGGCTACACCTTCTGTGTCCACGCCCCCGAACCGACGCCGGTTCTCCAATGACGACGGCCGTAGGATCCCGCGGTCCACGCGGTACATCCGGGGACACCCGGGCAGGTCGGGGGGATGCTGAATCTCGGCCTCGCTCGGTCGAGGAAAGACCGAGGGGATTCAGGTCGCTGGTAGGAATGGCGTGAGGCATGCAGACTCCACGGCGAATGATCCGAGCCTAGAACCCATGGAATGCACTCCGTACGCAACCACGCACCTCGAATGCATCATGCGCATGGAATCGATCGACAGGGGACGCCAGGAACCGCGATTCCGGGAGGCTGGAAGCACGTTGCCAACGTGAATGCCGGGCGTTCGAATCGCTTCACCCGCTTCGATGAAACCGCCTTCGGCTCATGCCGGAGGCGGTTTTCGTTGGGGGACCGTCCCGCTCCGACCAGCGACACTCGTGGTGGCAAGCCTGGTGGCGTGCCGCGGCCACCTCTTCTGCACCCGTCATCTCCGACAGTTTCCGACAGGATCCGGAACGAGGCCGAGCGAGCACTCGACCTCGAGCCGCCGCCGTGATCACCATGGCCTCGGAAGAAAACGACAGGGACCACCGGCGACGGCCGGTGGTCCCTGTTCGATTCCGACGACGCTCGTCGGTCGGCGACGAGCGTCGTTCACTTCGCGCGCTTGCTGACCTGCGGGGTCTCGCTCCAGTTCAGCTTGTGCCGGATGCCGTCGAGGGACATGCCCTCGAAGGTCGCGGTGAGCGTGTCGCCATCGATCACCTGGGTCATCCGGGTGCTCATGGTGAGTCCGTTGAAGCGCGAGCCCTCGTGGCTCGAGACGATCGTGACCACGTCGCCGTCGCGGGTGAGGGAATCGACCTTTCCGTGGATCACGGTGCCGTGCTGGTCGAGGAAGAGCGTCGAGACGTGGTCGTAGGCCGGATCCCAGAACCACAGGAAGACGTTGTCGTTCCGCCAGTCGCCGCCCGGCTGCCTGACCATGCCCTCGAACTTGAGGACGTGACCGTCCCCGATCCAGGAGACCGCCTGGCGGTAGATCGACCCGTCGGGGTAGGACTGGTCCCAGTTCCCCACGAGGCCGGTGCCGGCGAGCATCGCCTTCGCCGGGTTCGTCCGGGTCATCTCGCTCGTCCACGGGTCGCCACCGCCCTTCACCCGCACCGAGTTCGTCCGGGTGTTGGGACCGGTGAAGGTCACGACGTTCTCGTAGACGGTGGTCTTGCCCTGCGACATCTCGGTGTACTCCCAGGTGAGGGAGTCCGCGGTCATGCCGGTCAGGACCGACGTCCCGTGGTACGGCTTGCCCATGTCGAAGCCCGACCCCGCGGAGACGACGGTCTTCCGATCGGCGTCCCACATCATGACGTTGGTGCCGGTCGAGATCACCGTCCCGTCGGCGGTGACCATGCGGTGGCTGTTGAGGAGCTCGCCGCTCGGGACGTCGTACCAGGTGGTCTGCGTGTTGGTCATCTCGATGCCGGCGGGAATGCCCACCCACATGTCCTCGGTGACCCCGGTGTTCGTCCAGGTGCCGCAGGCGCCGCGATCGAGGTGCCAGTTGACGAACTCGTGCATCGATCCCGGGAGGGCGGCCTCCGACGCCTCGGACGTCTCCGCGTGGGCGACGAGCGCGAGCGACGCGACCGCGGCGGCGCCGATGACCAGGTGACGTGCCTTGAGGGCAGGGCGGGTGTTGCGAGACATGTCTTGTCCTTCTCCAGCCGTGGCTGTGCTGACCCGCGGGAAGCGTCGATCCCGTGGGGCGGATTTCGTGGACACCGCCTCGAGCGAGGCCGATGCGACGCTGGTCCGGCCCGCCACCCCTCGTGACGCCACCGATCCGAAGGGGAAGGTACCCGAATCGAAACCAAGAGACGCCACCGGCCCCGGCGTCCTCCGAAGAGGACCGCCGAGGCCGATGAGCGAGGGATCACGGTTCTTCAGTGCCGATCGATCACATGTTCTCGCCGACCGGATCGCCCAGGACGACCATGCTCTGGAAGTAGTTGATCACGGCATGGTCGGAGACCAGCCAGGCGTCCCACTGCGGCCAGTCGAAGGTGTCGTTCATGAACGGGTCCATCTGGTCCCAGCCGAGGACCGTGAGGTGGTTCACGTCGTGATTGATCGCGACCCCCTCCATCGACCGGAATCCATGGCACCGCCCGTGCATCCAGCCGCCGTAGTGCGGCTCCATCTTCAGGGTGTTGATGAAGGTCTCGACCATCCCACCCTGCTCGAGGTGATCCGCGAAGCCCGCGTGGCCGAACTGCCGGACCATGTCCATGACCATGCCTCGCATCTCGATCGGGTTGCAGACGGTTCGTGCGGTGCGCTGGATGTCCGCGAGGATGTGCGGGTAGTAGGCGTCGTCGGTGATCCAGCCGACCTTCGCACCCTGCATCGCGTAGTACAGGCCGACTCCCTCGAGGTCGTTCCCCCATGCGGTGTCGTTGTTGGTGAGCATCTCGTCGAAGGCCCACCGACCGACGTCCTCCACCGCGAGCGGCGGGAGATCGAGGAACGCGCGAAGGTCGTTGTAGGCCAGCATCGCCTCGGTCGTGATCGCGGTCCGACCACCGACCAGCTCGTCGTGATCCGAGTTGTGGTTCGAACCGTGGAATTCGCCCCAGCAGGTGATGTCGACGAACTCGCCCATGCACGGCATGTGGTCGTCGTGATCCCCGTGACCGGTGTCGCACATGCCCCAGCGGGCGAGGAGCACCGCGAGATCCCCGCCGTTCACGGTCCCCGAGAGATCGAGATCGGCGGCCGGATCGTCGCTGCTCCAGGCCGCGAGGATCATCGCGAGATCGCCCCCGCCGACGAACAGGTCGCCGTCGAGATCGCCGAAGCAGCAGGAGTCGTGGTCGTCCCCCGACCCATCACCAGACCCATCACCGGACCCGCCACCGGAGTCGTCGCCACCGCCCCCCCCGTCGCCGACTCCATCGATCAGGACGACGACCAGATCGCCGTTCAGTCGAACATCGCCGGGTTCGGGCGGCCAGGAACCGACGCCCGTGAAGCCGAGTCGCGCCGAGCCTCCGGGAAGGATGGTCTCGTTGTAGGAGACGTGACCGAGGACGGTCCGGCCGTCGACCTCGTCGAACGTGCAGTTCCAGTGATGGAGGATCTCGGGGTCGCCCGTCCACGAGAGCTGCCAGCCGTCCAGCATCGATTCGTCCGCCGGCACCTCCAGGACGATGTCCGCGTTGTATCCCCCCTTCCACGACTCCACCAGTTGGAAGTCCACGACGTTCTGCGCCGTGGCCACGGCCGCGCAGCACATCGGGACGACGACGGCCATCGCCGACGACATCGATCGCTTGGAATCCAGTCTCATGCTGTTCTCCTTGCCATGCCCCTCTTCATTTGTCATGTCCACTCACGACACGGATCCGACCGCCGCGATACGAGTCGAGGCACGACCGGTTCCGGACATCCGCGGGATGCCGGGAGACTCGAGCGGAACGATCGAGAAAAGCGCTCGATCGAACGTTGTGGACGATTCACGGGGCCTGCCATCTTCAAGCGAGGGACGAGTCGATCGCGGCACCGGGTCGCCCACCCCACCAGCGAGGCCGCCGGTCGGTGTGGATCGAGTCGAACATCGTGAAGTCGAGGCCTCCGAGACTCGGGTCGACGCTCGATCCATCGAGCGTCATGGGCGGACCGTCGCAGACCAGCGATGTCGCCGACGACGAGGGAAGGCGTGGTGGCGATCGCACCGGAACACCCCGGACGCCGGGCGAGGGTCGTGCTCGGCGGCGGGATCCCTCTTCGTGGATGCAGGCGGATCTCGACGTCGACCGGCACCCTTCCGGATTCCCACCTCGTCCGGGGAAACGCCCGACATCGTCCCGGTTCGACCTTTCCCGTACCCCCGATGCGCGAACCTGCCACCTGGTCGAGACGAGGCTCTCCCATCGGCCATCCACCTGCAGTAGCGTTCCCCCGGCCACGCCCGGCCTCGATGTCGACCCGTCGTCGACCGCCGGAACGCCGCCGAAGGAGGCATGCATGCCACGAATCCTCGCCCTGCCGATCGCAGTCATCGTCCTCGGCGGTTGCTCCCAAGACGTCCGGAACACCGGGGCGGCCGCGGAGACGCCGAGCCGATTCAGCGATGGGGAGTTCATCCTCTACCGACTCGACGGCGATCGCTATCCGGACGTCCACGGACTGGACGGGGATCGGGATCCGAACGACGAGAGACTCCTCCATGGATGGCACGTCCTCGCGAGGTGCTCCATCGATTCGATCGACGATCGCAACCGGCTGTACGCCGCACTCGAGGAGGGGCAGGCAGATGCTCGTCGCGATCCCGGCCGGCCGGTCGACTGCTTCCGCCCCCGACACGCGATTCGATTCGTCGACGACGGCACCACCACGGATCGACTGATCTGCTTCGAGTGCCGGAACATCATGATCTGGACGGACGGCGAGTTGACGGGCGGCGGGGCGACGTCGGAACGTCCCGCCACCGTCTTCGATTCCTACCTCGCGGACTGCGCCCCGAGCCGGTGACGACGAGGTGCATGCCGACGACCTGCGTGCACGTGATCGAATTCAAGCACTCGATGACCAGCTCCATCGCACGCAGATGATGAAACCCCGCTTGTCAAGGTGGGAGGAATCCTCACGAACCGGGCATCCCACCCCGAGGTAGAGGAAGAGTGGATTCGATCGTCGCATCCCGATCACGAAACCTCCTTCATGGGAGTACGCATGTCGGTCGTCCCGTCGAATCGGTCAACCCGTCCAGGAACCCTCCGGAATGTCGAGGCGGAGCTCCGGATGCTCACTCCGCATCAGGTCTCGGCACTCGTCGATCTTCGAGTGGAGCTGGTGTCAGTCACCGAGGCTTGGCGACTTCGTCTTGCGAATCGATTCGATGCGGCGTGGCTCGACCAGGCGGGTCACGACGTCGAACTCCTGGTGCACGCCCTCGAGCTCGCGGGGAGACTCGCGCCGGCGGAGGAACAGAGGCTTCGGGAAGCCGCGTCCGGAAGGACGGCGGCTGGAGCCACCTGACGCTCCGCGGCCGCGGGGAATTGCACGGTGTCTCGATTCCCGGGAATCCACGGGGCCGACACCCCGTAAGGTTGGGGGTCGCCGGTACCTTCCCTCGCCCCTCCGGAGCCCGATCATGCCATCACGTCTTGCGGTTCTCGCCCTTGCGGGCACCTGTGGCATCGCGACGCCCGGCCACGCGGGGGATCTCGCCGACGACACGCCGATCGAGATCGAGCGGAGCTGGAGCCAGGAATCCGAAGGCTGGACCTACCCGATGGCGATCCAGGTTCCCGACGGCGAGCCGCCGAAGGGCGGGTTCCCCGTGTGCATCCTCCTCCACGGCAAGGGTGGCAACGGCCCCGTCACGCTGAACCAGTTCGGGAGGCTCCTCTCGAACCACGCGCTGGTGGCCCCGTCGGGCTACCAGAACAGCTGGAACATCTGCCGGGAGAACAGCGACGCCCCCGACGTCTCGATGATCGAGGAGCTCGTCGGCATCCTCAAGGGCTTCGACAACGTCAACCCGGCGGCGATCCGGCTGCTCGGTCTCTCCAACGGCGCGTCGCTCGCGAACCGCGTGCTCCTCGAGATCGACGACCCGGCGATCGACACCGTGTGCAGCGTGGTCTCGCAGCTGTCCGACGTCATGGCCCGGGGCGACCGGTTCCATCGGCCGAAGGGCGAGACGAGCCAGAAGCTCCCCTTCTGCGGCTACCTCGAGGAACACACGCCACCCACCGGCCGGCGATACCTCGGCATCTCGAACGAGAACGACAACATCATCCCCTATGCCGGTGGATGGTCGCCCGTCGGCCTCGCGTTCCTCGACTCCCGGGTCGCCGCGTACCAGGTCGCGAGGGCCCAGGGCTACGAGGGAGATCCGATCCTCGGCGACGGGATCGAGATCGGGAACACCAACGTCTTCGAGTACGCGTATCCGGACGACCGGGTGGTCCACCTCCGCGGCTTCGCGGTGCACGGGATGAACGGCACCCAACGCGAGTACATCGCCGAGTTCCTTTCCACCTGGCCGGTCGAGGACGAAGCCGACGACCCCGACCTGAATCGGGACGGTCGGGTCGACGGCGCGGATCTCGGCCTGCTGGTCGCGGCGTGGGGCCAGCCGACGCCCAACCTCGACGGCGACCGGCCGGTCGACGGCGGCGACCTCGGCATCCTGCTCGCAGCCTGGTCCGCCTCGACGCCGTGAGGCTCGTCGCTCGACGTCGCGGCGTCGATCATGATCCTGATACGCTCGACTCCATGAAGATCGACACGCACGGACTGCGTATCTGTCTGCTGACGACCCAGGATCTCGACGCCGATCCCTTCCCCGAGGACGACTGGCCGTGCGATCCGCGGCCGTTCCTCCCGGAGGCCGACTGGCACGTCGCGACGCTGGAAGGCAAGGAGGCGTCCGTCCACGAGGTCGAACGCCTGATCGCGTCGGACCGCTTCGACCTCTTCTTCAACCTCTGCGACGGCGCCGCGGACCAGGACATCCCCGGCATCGAGGTCGTGCAGGCGCTGGAGAGGTCCGGCGTGCCGTTCGCCGGGGCGTCCTCGAACTTCTATGAACCGACCCGGGTCGAGATGAAGGAAGCCTGCGCCGCGGTCGGGGTCGCGACGCCCGCCCACGTCATGGCCTCCACCGAGGAGGACGTCGAGGAGGCGGCGAGAACCCTCCGCTTCCCCCTCTTCGTCAAGCATCACAGCAGCTACGCGAGCGTCGACATCAGCCGACGGTCGCGGGTCCGGACGCCCGAGGGCCTGCGCATCCAGGCGAGGAAGATCATCTCCCGCCACGGGACGGCCCTGATCGAGGAGTACATCGACGGCATCGAGTGCACGGTGCTGATCGCGGAGAATCCCGAGGATCCGACCCGGCCGATCGCATACACGCCGGTCCAGTACCGATTCCCCGAGGGCGAGTCGTTCAAGCACGAGAAGCTCAAGTGGGTCGAGTACGAGGGGCTCGCGACGACGCCGGTCGAGGATCCCGTCCTCGCCGCGCGACTCAAGGACGAGTGCTCGCGGTTCTTCCTCCAGCTCGAGGCGACCAGCTTCGCCCGCTGCGACGTCCGGGTCTCGCGGGACGGGGTCCCGTACGTGCTCGAGATCAACGCCAACTGCGGGATCTACTACCCCCCCGCCGACTACGGCAGTGCCGATCTCTGCCTCACGCATGATCCGGCCGGGCACGCGGGCTTCACCCGGAACCTGGTCGAGGCGGCGTTCGCCCGGCACGCCCGGGCGACGGAAACCCCGAGTCGATCCATGAACTCCGGCGGAGATTCCCCGGAACGACCGTAGACTCGGGGCATGGATCCCGCCATCCCCCTCCGTCTCCTCGTGGCCGCCGCCGTCGCCGTCTCGACGGCCCGCGCGGTCTTCGCGGGCGGCGGAGGACCGATCCCGGTCGAGGTCGTGGAGACCGCCGAAGGCTGGCGCCTGCTTCGCGGGGGCGAACCGTTCCTCGTCAAGGGGGCCGGCTGGGGCACGCCGATCGACACGGTCGTGGAGGCGGGTGGCAACACGATCCGCACCTGGGGCGTCGCCTCCAACACCGGCGATCTCCTCGATGCCGCCCACGCCCGAGACATGACCGTGCTCCTCGGTCTCTGGATGAAGCACCCGGAGAACGGGTTCGACTACACCGATCCGGTGGCCGTCCAGGAACAGGAGGACTCCCTCGTCGCCCAGGCGATGCAGTTCAAGGACCACCCGGCGCTGCTCGGTTGGGGCGTGGGCAACGAGGTCGAGATCCTCGACGATTCGGGCCCCGTGTGGCGGGCGATCGGTTCGCTCGCGACGGCCCTCAAGAAGATCGACCCGAACCATCCGACCGTGGCGGTCACGGCGGAGATCGGGACGGCACACGAGCAACGGCTCGAGATCTACTGCCCCGACATCGACATCTGGGGAATCAACGCGTACGGAGGCCTGCCCTCCCTCCCCGCCCGACTGACCGCCCGAGGCTACGACGGCCCCTACCTGGTCACCGAGTACGCCGGCGCCGGACCGTGGGAGGTCCCGCTGACATCGTGGAACGCACCGTTCGAACCGACGTCCACCCAGAAGGCGGCGGCCTACGGCGGCGGGTGGAACTCCGTGGTCGCCGCCGATCCGGGCCGGTGCCTCGGCGGCATCCCGTTCGTCTGGCGTCCCGCCCCCGATCCCGCCGACACGTGGTTTCCGATGCTGACCTGGGATGCCCGACCGCTCGGGGCGGTGGAGGCGATGACCGAGGCCTGGACGGGCCGGACGACCAGGGATCGGGCACCGACCATCGGCGGGATCCAGCTGTCCGACCTCGTGATCCCGTCGAGTGCGACCTTCTCGGCCTCGGTGTCGGCCGAGGACCCCGAAGGCGCTGCGCTCCAGTACGACTGGTACCTCGCGCGCGATCTCTTCGACGCCACCGGGAACTGGACCGGCTGTTCGAGCACCGTCCGGTGCCTCGAGACCGACGCGTCGTTCGTCCAGGCACGGGCGCCCTACGAGTCCGGGCCGTGGCGGATCTTCGTCGTGGCTTCCGATGCGTCGGGAAAGGCGGCGATGGCGTCGCATCCGATGTACGTCGAGGGTGCCGATGACGGCTTCGACGCGAATCCGACGTTCTCGGTGGACGATCACTTCGTCCCGACCGGCTGGATGGGCGACGTCGGAGCGCTCGCGCTCGCCGGCTGCACCTCGCCCGACCCCGACTGCGGTGGTCGGTGCCATCGTCTCGAATGGACCGCGATCGGCGAAGGCTGGTTCGGCGTGCTCTGGCAGCACCCTCCGAACAACTGGGGCGGCTCGCCGGGCCTCGCCGTGGCGCCCGGGGCGGATCGCGTCCGGTTCAAGGCGTGGTCGGAAACGGGAATGCACGTCACGTTCCGCGTCGGCGGGTCCTCGGCGGACGGCTTCGAGCGCGCGATCTCGGTGAATCTCGATGCCGTGCCGCGCGAGTTCGAGATCGACCTTGCCGGCGTCGCCTACGACGACGTGGCGACCGGGTTCGGGATCGTCGCCACGAACCAGGGCGGGACCCGCGACGTGTCGGTCAGCGGGATCGAGTGGATCCGGGACCCTCCGGCCTGCCCCACCGACCTCGACGGATCCGGCGATACCGGTCCGGCCGATCTCGGCCTGCTGCTCACGGCCTGGAACACCGGCGATCCGGCGGCCGACCTCGACGAGGACGGCATCGTCGGAGCTGCGGATCTCGGCCTTCTCGTCGCGGCCTGGGGCGCCTGCCCCTGACGCGGCCGCTCAACCGGCCGGAATGGTCAACACCGGTCCCCCGGAATCCGAGGTCCGCTCGGCGATGTTCGAGAGGATGACCAGGGCGAAGAAGCACGCCTTCGATTCCACGTCCGTCTCGTCGATCCAGAACCACATCCCCCGGTGCTTCACGGACACGTAGGGGTCCTCGGGCTCCATCGAGCTCGAATGGACGAACAACGGAGCTCGTGTCGCGGCATCCGAAGGCATCCCCCGCCTCACGACGCCACGGGCGACGTCGTCGGCCGGCACGTCGACATAGGAGGACACGTCCACGAGGATCGCCATCGCCGACCGCGTGATGAGCGCGATCTTCCCCTCGACGGGCTCCCCGAAGACCACTTCGGCCCGGCCGGCCTTCTCCTCGATCCCGAGCAGTCCCATGAGTTCGCCGAGGGCGTCGCGTTGCGCCGGATCGTCGGGGGTGGACCACTCGAGGAAGCACCGGGGAGCCTCCGCCCGCGGATCGCTCGGGATCGCACGGACCCGGAGATCGCCGGCCAGCTGGAGGGTGGTCATGAGCTCGACGATGCGCGTGAATTCGGGGTCGGCGAACCGGTCCTTCCTCGCCATGTGGTTCGCGTTCACGTGGCCGTTGATCGATCGAAGCATCAGGGGGAACAGGAAGTCGATCTGGTAGCCGGACTGGACCAGCGTCAGGAGCGACTGCTGCGGGATCGGCTTGAGGTACGAGTCGACGAACTGCTCGCCACTCATCGGGGCGTAGGTGATCGTGGGTCGGTCGTAGTACTTGCCTCCGCCCCCCACCGAACTGGTCGTGGCCGCTCCCGCCCCGAACACCCAGCCGAACCCCGCGTCGACGTTCCCCTCGAGCGAGTACTGGTTCACCACCGTGCTGATCGTGAGGAAGATGGGCGACTCGAGGTAGCGAAGCCGGACGAGGTTCTGCAGGATCTCCTCGCGTTGCGACCGGGCGAGCGCCTCGCCGTAGTTGAAGCGATCGCGCGTCACCGTCTCGGGCCCGATCGAGCAGGCGGGCGCGAACATCGCCGTCACGAACGCCGCGACGAGGACGACCGGCCCGCGCAGTCGCCGAATCGACCTCCGAGGCGACTGGTTCCGACGATCTCGAACGAGGGGCATGGCGGGATCTCCGGGCGGGCGGCGTGGATGCGCGGGCCGGCGTGACGTCTGGTGGAAGGCTGGAGCCGAAACTGGTCGCTCTGGGCGGGGTCGACCCTCCACGGGCCGACGCCCCGCCATCGGCGATGGTCCGTGGTGTGATACTCGATGCCGAGACCCCGGGTGACGAAGTTGCCCGAATTCCTCGGGGAGATTCGATCCCGACCGGATAGCTTGGAAACGGCGTTGGGAGAGCCCATCGCCCCGAACCGACCATCATCCTGGAGGAGATCCGATGTCCGACTCGCATCCCAGCCCCCGACTTGCCGCGTATGGAGCCCTCGCTGCAGGGGCCCTCGCCGCCGGCACCCACGCCGACGTGCAGGTCTACGAAGGCTCGCCGATCCCGCTCGACACGGGTGGCGGCACCACCACGCTCTCGCTGGCCGGCGTCGAATTCGATCTCCTGGCGGGTGAGGGCAGCTTCAGCGTGTTCTCCACCTCCCTCTTCATCCAGTGCTGCAGCTACGTGTCCAGCAAGGGCGGGAGCTACTGCGCCTTCTCGGCCACCGTCGGATTCGTCAACCAGGCCTCCGGCAAGTCCCTCCTCTTCTCCAGCTGCGGCTCCGATCTCGCCTCGATCGCCTTCCAGGCGTTCGGCGATCCGGTCGGGGGCGGAGGATGCTACGCCGCCACCTTCGTGTGCGCGTCGTCGTTCTTCTCCAGCCAGGCCTGCGACGGCGGGACCCAGTTCACGAACCAGAGCTGTTCCGAACAGACGGTCCAGTACGCGGGGTTCACTTTCATGGCCTCGGGATCGGTCTACCAGGGCTGGGCGAGGATCGAAGGCACCCCGGGCGACTACGAGATCACCCGCTGGGCGTTCGAGGACGATGGCGGCGACATCACCATCGGCCAGGAGCCGGCCCCCAAGTGCGACGCCGACATCAACGGCGACGGCAAGGTCGATGCCTCCGACCTCGGACTGCTGCTCGGCGCGTGGGGCGACTGCCAGTAGCCCGACCGCCAGCCCCGATCGAAACGCCGCCGCCGTCGCCCTGCGACGGCGGCGGTCGTTCGATATCTGGGATACTGCCGGCCGCCCGCCAAGGAGCCCGACGCCATGAAGATCACGCGGATCACCGTCCACCAGGTCGACCTCCCCCTCCACGAGGGCCGCTACTCCTGGTCCGGCGGGAAGTCGGTCGACGTCTTCGACTGCACGGTGGTGGCGATCGAGACGGACGAGGGGCTGGTGGGCCATGGCGAGATCACGCCGCTCGGCCCGGTCTACCTCCCGTCCTACGCCGCCGGCGCCCGAACGGCCATCGCCGAACTCGCCCCCGCGCTGCTCGGCCACGACCCCCGCGAGGTCGACGCGATCGATCGCGTCATGGAGTCGACCCTCAAGGGCCACCCCTACGCGAAGAGCGCCCTCGACATGGCCTGCTGGGACCTGCTCGGCCGGTCGGCCGGCCTCCCGCTGGTCACGCTGTTCGGTGGACGCTGCGGCGAGGACTTCACCCTCTACCGCGCGATCTCGAAGGCCGACCCCGACGCGATGGCCGCCAACCTCGCCGAGCATCGCGCCGCGGGCTACCGTCGATTCCAGCTCAAGGTGGGCAGCGACGTCGCGACGGACATCGCCCGCATCCGCGCCTGTCGCGCCGTCCTCGAGGACGGCGACATCCTCGTCGCCGATGCGAACACCGGCTGGCACCGTCACGAGGCCGCCCGGATCGTCCGGGCGGTCGCGGACCTCGACGTCTACATCGAGCAGCCGTGTCCTTCCTACGACGCGTGCCTCTCCATCCGTCGCCGCACCGACCACCCCTTCGTGCTGGACGAGTCGATCGACGATCTCGCGACGCTCCAGCGGGCCATCGCCGAAGACGCGATGGACGTGGTGAACATCAAGATCGGGAAGTTCGGGGGCCTGACGCGGGCGAGGCAGGCGCGGGACCTGTGCATCCGCAACGGGATCGCCATGACGATCGAGGACGCCTGGGGCGGCGACATCGTGACCGCGGCCATCGCGCATCTCGCCCACAGCACACCGCCCGACCTCCTGTTCACCGCGACCGACTTCAATTCCTACGTCACGGTCTCGACGGCCGAGCATGCGCCACGGCGGGTCGACGGGCGCATGGCCGCACCCATGATGCCCGGACTCGGGATCGAACCGCGACCCGAGGTGCTCGGCCCGGCGGTCGCCGAGTTCCGCGCGTGAGGCCGCCAATCGCA
>JAYZBK010000178.1:0-2684 GCA_036339295.1 Planctomycetota bacterium | reverse complement strand
CCTCGACCGCGGACGTCGGCGGTCTCACGGTGCACCGAATGGAGACCCGAGGCAGCTACCAGGCGATGGGCCAGCCGGCCCCGCGTCCCGGCCAGATGCAGTTCGGCGCCATCATCGAGGCGCCGGGACGCCGGGTCTTCGTCCGGCTGGTGGGGCCCGAGGAGACGGTCGAGGCGTCCCGCGACGACTTCGAGCGACTGCTCGAGGGCGTGATGCCCGCCGACTGATCCCGCCCCGACAGGACCGAAGAAACACCGCCCCGCCGAGTCGCTCGGCGGGGCGGTGTCGTCGTCCGGGGTCGGGGGGTGGCGGGTCAGCTGCCTTCGGCGTACCGACGGCTGACCTCGGCCCAGTTCACCACGCTCCAGAACGCGCCGATGTAGTCGGGTCGTCGGTTCTGGTAGTGGAGGTAGTACGCGTGCTCCCAGACGTCGAGGCCCAGGATCGGCGTGCAGTCGCACTCGGTCATGCCGGTCATCAGGGGGTTGTCCTGGTTGGGCGTGCTGCAGATGCAGAGTCCGCCGCCCTTCTTGACGCCCAGCCACGCCCATCCGCTGCCGAACCGCGTCGCACCGGCGTTGGCGAACTGCTCCTTCATGCCGTCCATCGAGCCGAACGCGGTGTCGATGGCCGCGGCGAGCTCGGCGCTCGGGGCGCCGCTGTCCGCGGCGGGGCAGAGGATCTGCCAGAAGAGACTGTGGTTGTAGTGGCCGCCACCGTTGTTGCGAACCGCGCCGCGGACCGCCTCGGGCAGGTCGGCCACGCCCTTGCAGAGATCCTCGATGCTCATGCCCGCGAGGTCGGCGTGGCCCTCGAGGGCCCCGTTGAGCTTCGCGATGTAGGTCGCGTGGTGCTTCGTGCGGTGGATGTTCATCGTCTGGGCGTCGATCGCCGGCTCGAGGGCGTTCTCGGCGTAGGGGAGGTCGGGCAGCGTGAAGGCCATGGATGGTGTCCTTGCGTTTCGGGGCGTCGAAGGTCGATTCGGACCGGATCCCGGATCGGGTCCCGGGTCGGGTCGTGGACCGGGCTTCGGTCCGGTGGGGTTCCCGGATTCGAGGGCGGCAGTGTACGTCCTTCGACGCCGCGGTCGATGCCGCGGTGGGGGGGTGCTACGCTCCGGCCATGAGAAGCGATGGACTCGAACGACTGGTCGACGCCGCCGGGAACCGGGCTCGCGAGGGTCTCCGGGTGCTGGAGGACCTCGCGAGGTTCGTGCTCGACGACGGCTCGCTCGCTTCCGGACTCAAGGACGCCCGTCACGCGGTCACCTCGGCGGTCCGGGGCCTGCCCCTCGATCCACTGGTCGGTCGCGACGCGGCCGGCGACGTCGGCGGCTCGCTCGGGACCTCGGCCGAGTACGACCGGCCCGGGATCGCCGCGGTCGCGGAGGCGGCCGGGGGGCGGACGACCGAGGCGCTGCGGTCGCTCGAGGAGCTGGCCAAGGTGGTCGATCCCGACGGCGGCACCGCCGGCCGGATCGAGTCGATTCGCTACGCGTCGTACGACCGCGTCGCCCGGCTCGTCGAGCGGCTCGCCCGCGGCGGACCGGCCGGCTGGCGGGTGCAGGTGCTGCTCACCGAGTCGGCGTGCCGTCGCCCGTGGCGGGAGACGCTCGAGGCGATCGTCGCCGGCGGGGCCGATGCGATCCAGGTGCGCGAGAAGGATCTCGACCCCGCGGCCCTGATCGAGCGGACCCGCGCGGTCCTCGAGGTGGCCCGACCGGCCGGCGTGTCGGTCGTGGTGAACGATCGGGCCGACGTCGCGGCCGCGGCGGGCGCCGACGGCGTGCACCTCGGCCAGGACGACCTGCCGTTCGAGGAGGCTCGTCGCGTGGTCGGCCCGCTTTCGCTCGTCGGCGGCAGCTCCCACGATCTCGACGAGGCCGCGAGGCTCGTCGCCGCGGGCTGCGACTACGCGGGCGTCGGTCGCTTCGCCGAGAGCCGGACGAAGGATGGCGCGGCGATGGGAGGGCCCGACTACGTCCGGGCGTTCGTCGAGGCGCATCCGCGCCTGCCCCACCTGGTCATCGGGGGCGTCGATCTCGAGAACCTGCCCGCGATCATCGCGGCCGGGGGACGGGGCGTGGCGGTCTGCGCCGCGGTCTGCGACGCCGACGATCCTTCCGACGTGGTGGCTCGCATGCGACTCGCCCTCTCCGAGGCCGTCTCGAACGACGCCGCCGCCGCGGGATCGGTCGGGTGATCTCGGATCCCTCCGTCGTCCTGTGCGGCACCGGGACCTCGAGCGGCATCCCGATCATCGGGTGCCGGTGCGCGGTCTGCACCAGCGAGGATCCCCGCGACCGCCGGACCCGATGCGGGGCGTGCCTCCGATTCACCGACCCCGAGGGGCGGCCCCGCGTCGTGCTCATCGACTGCCCGCCCGATCACCGGGAGCACGCCCTGCGGCTCGATCTCGATCGATGCGACACCATCCTGCTCACCCACGCCCACGTCGATCACGTCTTCGGACTCGACGACGTCCGTCGCTACAACGCGGTCCAGAAGTCCGACATCGAGGTCCTCGCCGAGCCCCCGGTCCTCGAGGACCTCGAGCGGATGTTCCGCCACGTCTTCCGCCCGCACGAGAACGTGAACGTCTCCTTCGTGGCCAGGCTCGCCACGGCCCCGGTCGCTCCCGGCCTGGCGTTCGATCGCCCCGGCGGGCGGGTCGAGCCCCTTCGC
>JAYZBK010000177.1:0-15052 GCA_036339295.1 Planctomycetota bacterium | reverse complement strand
CCGAGTTGGACCTCTCCTACTCCCTCCAGGGCGGCGGCGTTGGTGGCGGCGGCTACGGCGGTGGCGGCGGCGGTTTCGGCGGCGGCGGCGGAGGATTTGGAGTCGGCGGCGGCGGCGGCGGCTTCGGTGGCGGTGGTGGCGGCGGTGGCGGTGGCGGTGGCGCCCCCTTCGGTGATCCCGGCGAGGAACCCGATCGACTCAGCGAGGACGAGAAGGTCCAGCAGATCGTCGACATCATCCTCGAGACGATCGAACCCGATTCCTGGCTCGACAACGGCGGCGATTCCGCCTCGATCCGCTACTACGAGGGCGTCCTGATCATCCGCGCCCCCGACTTCATCCAGCGACAGATCGGCGGATATCCCTTCGCGCCGAATCGACGCGCCGCCTCGTCGCGTCCGAGGGCATCCGCGTCGGGCACGGGCTCCACCCCGGTCGCGACGATCGACCGCCGATACGTGACGTTCACCGCACCGTTCTCGATCATCGAGAACGTGACCTTCGACCGAGTGCCGGTGACGGGCAGCGCGGGTCGCTAGTCCCGCGCCTGAACAAGGGTTCTCGACATGCATGAGTCGATCCACGCCGGGCTGGCCTCGGTGGCGCTGTTCCTTGCATCCCCGGCCACGGCCCAGGAGGCGGAGGCTCCCTCCACCGACCGCGAGGATGTCGCCCGCTCCCACGCGGCCGTTCGCGTCGTGGGGGCGACCGAGACGTCCCGGGAGGGACCCACCCACGCCCGCTCCGACGCGCAGGCGCATGGCCGGCTGTCGATGCTGCGGATCGACGTCGACTGCCTCGATGCCGCTCCACGAGAGGCCCGACGGGCATTCGCGAGGGCGATCGGCCTGAACCTCGTCGACCACTTCCCGCGCGATCGCGAGACGACGCTCCGGGTGGACCTCGAGCTGCGGGACGTCCCTGCGGTGGAGGCCCTCGAGATCATCCTCGGCTGCTCGTTCTCCGCCGGGGCCCCGACCTGGCAGGTTCGCCAGGGCATCCTCGAGGTCGGCCCCCGAGATCGGCTCGCGACGAGAACCGCGCCGATCGTCCGGGTCATCGACGTCACGGACATGCTCCTCGAGCCGCCGGACTTCGTCTCCCCCGAACATCTCTGGCGAGGGGTCGCCGGGAACCAGACGCCCGGGCTCTCGTCGCGGCCGGACCCGCTCTCGGAGACCTTCCGCCGGAATCCCCGGGAGATCGGGGCCGAGCTGATCCGGAGCATCGTCGACGGAGTCGAGCCCGATGCGTGGCACCCCCTCTCCGACGAGGACCGGGAGTCGGGACTCCCTGATCCCGTGGACGCCCGGGATCCCTTCCAGGGCAGGAATCTCGACGCCAAGGCGGTCCATCCCGGGACCAGGACCCGCGCCCCGATCTTCGTCCAGGGCCGCTGGGCCTCGATCAAGCTCCACGATCGCGGCCTCGTCTTCCGTGGCCCGGCCTTCGTCCTTCGTGGCATCGAGGGCCTCCCGAAGCCCGTGCCCCCACCGGCGTCGCTCGTTCCACGCCCGCGCTGACTCGACTTCCCGTTCGAGTGGGAGGACGGTCGGCCACCCCGCGAGGTAGATTCCGAACCGTGGGCCGCGAACCTTCCCGCCAACCCGGAGTGAACACCGACCGGCTGCCGGCGGCGAGGCCCGGCACCCTCGTGGTGGGGATCGCCTTCCTCGTGGCGGCGCTTCTCCCCGCATCGACCTGGGTCGAGTTCCTGCAGCACCCGATCCGTGTCGAACGCCTCGGCGAGGTGCCGTCCACCACGATCAGCGGTGTCGGCCTCCTCCGCATGGCCGCGGCCGTCGCCGGTGTCGGCTGGCTTGCCTGGCCGGCGGTCGCCCGGAGACTGCTCGGGGACACCACCGCGGCTCCAGGACGAGATCGCGGCACCACGCAGCGAGGGACCTTGGCGATCCTCGCGGTGATCGTGGCCGTGGGCATGGTCCTCCGAGCCGCCCGACTCGGGGAGAGCCTCTGGTACGACGAGATCGCCGCCGTCATCTCCAGCTCCCTCCACGGGCCCGGCCCCGCCCTGGGGAACTACCACGCCCTCGCCAACCATGCCTTCCACTCCGCCCTCGTCGCGATCTCGCTCGATCTTCTCGGGTCGCAGGATGCCGAACTCGCGATCCGCCTGCCGGCCTTCCTGGCCGGCGTGGCATGCATCCCGGCGATGTTCATGCTGGGCCGTCGGGTCGACGGCGACCGCTTCGGGCTGGTCGCCGCGATGCTGGTCGCCCTGATGCCGGTGGCGATCCTCGAATCGGCGGAAGCTCGCGGCTATTCCATGATGATGCTGTTCGCGATCCTCGCGACCGTCTCGTGGCTCGATCTTCTCGAGGGCCGAAGCCGAGCGGTCGGGCCGTACGCGATCCTCGTGGCGCTCGGCTGCTGGTCGCACCTCGTCTTCGCCTGCGTTCCAATCGGCCACGCGGCCCATGCGGCGGGTCGGGCGGCTCGAGGAGACCGGGATCGAAGGTCCATCGTGGTACCGGTGCTCGGTCTCGCGGTCGGTGCGGTCACCACGCTCGCCATCCTGGCCCCCCTGCTTCCGGACCTTCTCCAACGCCGCACCGAGTTCATCGCGCTCGACGGCGACGAGCCCTCGCCGCTCGGGATCGAAGGCCTGATGAGCCTCCTCCAGATGGGCGGCAGCTGGACGTGGTGGGCAGCCCTGCCCGGACTGGGGCTCCTCCTGATCGGAGGGACCGAGAGCCTTCGCTGGCCATCGATCCGAACCGTGGCCACCGCCGGTCTCGCCGGCGGCGTCGTCGCGATCGTCCTCGCCATCGGTGGAGGAAGCTGGATCTACGCCCGATTCCTCGTCTTCCTCGTCGTCCCGGCCACGATGCTCATGGCCACGGGCCTCCGCGCGGTGGGCGAGCTCGGGCGCCGGCCATCACTGGCCGTCGCGACGAGCGTCGTGGTCCTCGCCGCCTGGTCGGCCTCCCTGGCCCTTCTCCCCCCCAAGCAACCGATCCGGGAAGCGGTGGAACTCGCTCGCGGCCTCGTTGATCCGGCGACCGCGGCGATCTGGTCGATCGGACTCGGGGACGACGTCGCGATGTTCTACACCGAAGGCCGGGGCCCCCGGACGATCCATGCGCCGGGGCTCGGACGCAACCTCGATTCGACGATGCTTCGATCGGGGCCCGATGTCGCGGTCATCCTCTATCCCGACCTCGCCACGAAGGAGACGCGCGAACGGATGGAGGACGCGGGCTTCCGAGTCGAGGGGAGATTCGAGGGATGGCTCGACTGGGGCCACGGCGACGTCGTCGTGATGAGACGAACGGAGTGACGTCCGATCAATCGTGGCGGAGCGCCTCGATCGGGTCCTTGCGACTCGCCACGATCGCGGGATAGATCCCGAACACGAGTCCGACACCGGCTGCCACGACGAAGCTCGCGACGATCGACCAGGCCGTGATCACGGGCTCGAGCCGGAACTCGCCCTCCACCAGGCCCCGCAGGGCCGGCAGCGACAGCAGCCATCGGACGAACTCGCCCAGGCCGAGGGAGATGCCGACGCCCATCAGGATCCCGAGGACCCCGCCGAAGGTGGAGATGGACCCCGTCTCGACCAGGAACTGGGCGACGATGTGGCGCCGCGTGGCCCCAAGCGCCCTTCGAATGCCGATCTCGCGGGTCCGCTCAACGACCGAGGCGAGCATGATGTTCATGATGCCGATGCCGCCCACGAGGAGCGAGATCGCGGCGATCGCCACGAGCATGATGTTCCAGACCAGCATCGTCCGGCGAGCGTTCTCGAGCAGCTCCCACGGGACGATCACCTGCACGTCGCGCAGATCGGGATGCCCGACCTCGAGGAGTCTGATGGCGCGGTCCGCAAGGGTGATGACCTCCTCCGTGGTCTCCGCCTGGAGGTAGATCTCGCTGACCTGGACCTCCTCGCCGTTGAACGAACCGCTCTGCCGACGCACGTAGACGTCGCCGAACTGGCGAATGGCGGTGGCCATGGGGATGTGGACGTCCTTGTTGAGGTCACGGCCGACCAGGGCCGCCCCGGCACCACCGGCGAAGCCGACCGGCTCGAGGACCCCGACGACGGTGAAGACCTGCTCGTCGATGCGGATGTCCTTGCCGACCGGATCCTCGAGGCGGAAGAAGGTGTCCGCGACCTCGGATCCGATGATCGCGACCGGTGCGGCCGTCCGCTCGTCCTCGGGGACCAGGTAGCGACCGCCTTCGCGGATTCGGAGATTCGCCACGTCCGCGAGCGCCGGAACGGTGCCGAAGACCTGGCTGACCGTCCTCTCGGTCCGCCGCCGGATCTCCGAACCCACGGTCTTCAGGGGCACGAGCTGTCGAGCGTCGCCCATGAACTCCTGGAGACGCCGCAGGTCCGCCCGCTCGATCCCGTACTGGACGACGAAGCTGTTGCTCGCGCTGGCATTCGAACTCTGGGGGGGCTTCTGGCTGCGAATGATGATGTTGGTCGCGCCGAGCGCCTTGATCTCGCGAAGGGTGGACTGCTTGTTCCCCTCGCCGATCGCGACCACGATGATGACGGCCGCCACCCCGAGGATGATGCCGAGGCTGGTGAGGGTCGACCGCAGCTTGTGCAACGCGAGGTTGCGGAGGCCGAGCCGGACGATCTCGAGGAGGAAGCCCATGGGTCCACATCGTACGCGGGTCGCCCCGGCGGCGGCACGGCGGTCGGGAACCGTGGTACAACCCGAGGCATGTTCGAGCTGCTCGACGAGATCGAGGACGCCACCGGCGTCCGGTGGACGCTCCAGTCGATCGACGACGACGGCGGCCTGCACCGTTCGAGCGTCCGCCTCGCCTGGGCCGACTACGACGTCCTGTGCCCGGACGGCGCCATCGCGCCGGCCCGGGTCGCCGAGGCGGTGGTCACCTTCGTCCTCGGTCGACCCGAGTTCGACCCCCTGCCCGACCTGCTCGATGCTGCGATCGCGAGACGCCGGGTCGACGGGGCCGACCGACTCATCGTCGCGCTTCTCCGGGCCTGATCTCGGACCTGATGTGGGGCGGAGGCGGAGTCGGGCTCAATCGATGAGCGGCTGGAGCTCGCGCTCGCGCCACGTGAGCGGCATGTCCACCATGAACGTCGAGCCCTGCCCGACCCGACTGGAGAGGGAGACCTCCGCGCCCAGCAGCTCCGCCAGCTCCCGGCAGATCGCCAGACCGAGTCCGGTCCCGCCGTGGGTTCGGGTGTGGCTCGCGTCGGCCTGCCGGAACTTCTCGAAGATCGACTCCTGCA
Organism: Planctomycetota bacterium; assembly: GCA_036339295.1. Lineage (GTDB taxonomy): Bacteria > Planctomycetota > Phycisphaerae > Phycisphaerales > SM1A02. The sequence goes on along the minus strand of JAYZBK010000177.1, from coordinate 9,804 downwards.
GGTCCTCGGGGACGCCCGGTCCGTGATCGGTGACGCGGAACCGGATGCCGGCCGATCCGTCGGGCCGCCGGTGGGGCTCGGCGCTGATGATCACCACGGAATCCTCGGGCGAGAACTTCACCGCGTTGGACAGGAAGTTGAAGAGGATCTGCTGGAGCTTGCCCGCGTCGGTCTCGAGCACCGGGATCGATTCCCGGATCTGGAGCTCCACCGCGATGCGCTTGTCCTCGGCCTGGGGGCGCATGATCGCCTGCAGGCCCTCGAGCAGTTCGGTGACGGACACCGGCGTGATCGACAGCTCGATCCGCCCCGCCTCGATCTTGGCCATCTCGAGGAGCTCGGAGATCATCTCGAGCAGGCGTCGACCGCTCTCGACGATGTTGTTCAGGTATCGACGGCGCTTGGGATCGGGATCGTTCTCCCGGGCGGCCAGCTCGTCGAGGAGCTCGGCGAATCCGATGATCGAGTTCAACGGAGTCTTGAGCTCGTGACTCACGTTCGCGAGGAATTCGCTCTTCAGGCGATTCGACTCGAAGAGACCGATGTTCGCCTCGCTGAGCTCCGTGACCTTCAGGTCGAGGGCCTCGTTGACCCCTCGAAGACGATCCGCCGATCGGACGGTCTCGTCGAGCATGCGGTTGAACGAGTCCGCGAGCTGCTCGATCTCGTCGCCGGTCCGGATGTCGGCCCGGACCGAGTAGTCGCCCTGCTCGACGCGATCCGCGGTGTCGCGAAGCCGTCGAACCGGATCGAGGATCACCCGGTTCAGGATGAACCAGAAGAGCAGGATGGCGACCCCCACCGCCGCGATGCCGACGGCCACCAGGTAGATCCGGCTCGAGAGGAGCTGGCCCGCGGCCAGCGAGCTCGTTCGATCGACCAGCAGCAGGCCCCCGAGTTCGTCGGCCCCCGTCGGCCCCGTCCCGAGATCGAGCCCCGCCGCGGTCGCCACGCCTCGCCAGACCGGCCCCCGCAGGGCCCTCGCGTACCGGTAGACGATCACCTCTCCGTCGTCCGTCTGCTGGAAGAACTCCTCGCGGCCGGGATCCTCCCTCATCCGTCGGACGCACTCGGCGGAGAAGTCGGAGCCGTTCTCGTCGATCGCGTCGACATCCTCGACTCGAATGGGCAGCGTGCCGCCGATCGCGAGCTTCGTCGGGGAGTCGAGCCATGCGTCGGCGAGCTGCCGGGAGACCTCCGACTGGCTCTGGAAGACCAGTCGATCGGTCATCACCCACGGGATCGCGAGCGTTCCCGCGACGATGAGCAGCAGCGAAGTGCCGAACAGCACCTGCACCTTGTTGGCGAGCGACGGACCTGCGGCCATGACCGGCGTAGGATACGTCCATGCACAGACCCGGTGCCGACCCGGCGGCGATGCTGCCCACCGACATCCTCTGCGACTTCTGCGCGAGACCCTGGCAGGACGACATCGCCATGGTCGAGGGGCATCGCGGCTCCTGCATCTGCGGCGACTGCCTCGCGACCGCCTGGAGAGCGGTGATCGAGGGTGGACTCGACGACGCGCCGGCCCCGAAGGCCGGGGAGGAGCCCTGGACGTGCACGCTCTGCCTCGAGCAGCGGACGGACCCGGCCTTCCGGAGTCCGGTCCGGGAGGAGGCCTTGATCTGCCGTCGTTGCATCCGCCTCGCATCGAGGGCGCTCGACGACGACCCCGACCACGATTGGCGGAAGCCGTCCTCCGGTGCCGTGGCGGATCGGGAGAAGCCGGATCCGGGCCGCGGTCCGGCGGGAACCTGACATGAGGATCGCAGCCGTCCAGTTCCGCTCCGCCCTGCTCGATCGCGAGGAGTCGATCCGACGGGTCGTGTCGAGGATCCACGAGGCCGCGGACCGCGACGCCGATCTCGTGGTCTTCCCCGAAGCCTGCGTCCCCGGGTACCCGGTCTGGCTCTCCCCCACCGGAGGCGCCCGGTTCGACGACCCCCGCCAGAAGGCGATCCACGCCCGCTACGTCGACCAGTCGGTCGCTCCGGTCCACGGACACCTCGAGGCGATCTGCGCCACCGCGGCGGTCCGTGGAGTCGAGGTGGTGCTGGGTGCGGTCGAGCGGGGGATCGACCGAGGTGGACACACCCTCTACTGCACCGCCTTCTGGATCGACCGCGACGGTCACCTGGCCAACGTCCATCGCAAGCTCGTCCCGACGTACGAGGAGAGGCTCTGCTGGGGACCGGGAGACGGCCACGGCCTGCGGACGCGGGAGGTCGCCGGACTGCGGGTCGGTGCGCTGAACTGCTGGGAGAACTGGATGCCGCTGGCCCGCGCCGCCCTCCAGGCCGACGGACTCGACGTGCATCTGATGCTCTGGCCGGGAGCCCCGGCCAACACCCGTGAGCTCACCCGCGTGGCGGCGAGGGAAGGTCGGTGCTACGTGATCGGGGCATGCGGCGTCCTCCACGCCGAAGACCTCCCCGGCGACCTTCCCGAGCTCGCCGATCTTCGGGAGAGCCGGGACGAGGACGGAGGCTCCCTCGTCCTCCAGGCCGGGGGTTCGTGCGTCGCCGGACCCGATGGCGAGTGGGTGGTCGATCCCGAGACCGTGCCGGCCGGCACGGAGCACCTGCTGGTGGTCGACATCGACCCCGAGGCGATCCGGCGGGAACGACAGAATTTCGACCCGGCCGGGCACTACGCCAGGCCGGACGTGTTCCAGATGACGGTCGATCGCCGTCGCACGGGAGTCGCCTCCTTCATCGACGATCGCACGCCGACCGTGACCCCGATGGGGACGCCGCTCGTGGACTCGATCGAGCATCTCGTCCTCACCGTCCGGGACCCCGACCACGCCGTCCGCTTCTACCGCCGCGTCCTCGGCTTCGAGGAGGTCCGGCACGAGGACGACACGCGATCGCTTCGATTCGGCGATCAACGGATCGAGCTGCGGACGGAGGAGGAGGACGGCGGGATCGCGGGCAGTCGACCCACGTGGGGGTCGTCGGATCTCTGCCTCGTATCGAGGGCACCGCTCGAGGACTGGCTCGACCACCTGCGGCGATTCGGGATTCCGATCGCTCTGGGTCCGGTCGACCGACCGGGGACGAGCGGCCCCCTCCGGTCGATCCACTTCCGGGATCCGGACGGCAACCTGGTCGAGATCGCGAATCGGCGAACGCCACGGGAACCGGAGCTTCCGCCCTCCCGGGACCCCTGAAGCCGACTCGCGCGTCGACGCCGTCCGCTAGTCTGCGGGCATGAACAACGGATCCCACAACCACGGACGAGCCGGACGCACCAGCAAGAAGATGACGATCATCGCCGTCGTCCTGATGCTTCTCGCCCTGCTCGGCTACGTGATGACGCTGGACGAGTCGCTCGAGCCCGGCGTCGAGGGCGAAGGCGAGCGGATGCCCGCCGTCGCCGAGTGACTCAGCGGACGAGATCGGCCAGGAGTCCGCGGGCCCGCCGAAGCTCGGCGATCGAGATCAACTCGTCGGGGCGATGAGCGACCGAGATGTCGCCGGGCCCGAAGACGACCGAGTGGCACCCGAGCGGCTCCAGGCGACCCGCGTCGGTCCCGAAGTTCGCGCCAAGCTCCTCGTCGTCGTCGACCAGCCCGCGGACCTCCGCGAGGAACGGGTGGTCGGACTCGATCGCATAGGACGGCGTGTCGTTCATCGGCACGAGGAGGCAGTCGCCGTGGTCGAGGGGTTCGTCCTCGCCGGGCGGGTCGTTCTCGAGGCCGTCGCGCAGGTCGACCTCGACCCCGTGGGCTTCGATCGCCGAGACCATCCGCGGCAGGAACGACGACGCCGACTGGCCGGGCAGGAGTCGAACCCCGACTCGAAGCGACATCCGGTCCGGCATGACGTTGACCGCGGATCCGGCCCGGGCCGTCGCGATCGTCAGGACCGGGAACGGCGTCTCGGGGAAGAGACCGCTCGCCTCGGTCCGCTCATCGACCAGCTCCGCCCGGAGATCCCGCAGGGCCTCGAGGACGTGGATCGATCGTTCGATCGCGTTGACCCCCCGCTCGGGAAACCCGGTGTGGCAGCCTCGGCCACCGACCTCGATCGCGATCGAGAGGTGGCCCTTGTGCCCACGGATCGGCCGCAGCGAGGTCGGCTCGCCCACGATGGTCCGACGAGGAATCGGTCGATCCCCCCACTGGGTCGCGAAATGCCCGGCCCCGACCGTTCCGATCTCCTCGTCGCAGGTCAGCAGCAGGCAGAGCGGTTCATCGAGCCCCCCGGTCGCGGCCGCCTCCATCATCATCGAGATCGCGATCGCGTCGAAGCCCTTCATGTCGCAGACCCCACGCCCCACCGCATGCTCGTCCGATCCGTTCGGGACGATGCGGAGGCGGAACGGATCGCCGGTCCATTCGGGCTCCGTCGCCGGCACGACGTCCACGTGACCGCACAGCAGCAGGCCGCGGCCGTCCGGATCCGGGGCGGGCCCCGTCTCGAACCAGAGGTTCTCCCGCCCCCCACCGCAGTCGAATCGCTCGACCCGGATCCCGGGGCGATCGAGAAGCTCGCAGACCTCGTCCCCGAGCGGCGTGGTGGGTCGGTGATGCGCACTCGTGGTGTCGTGGGCGACGAGGCGATCGAGGATCTGGAGGATGTCGGGTTCGGCGGTCATGGAACGATCCGGCTCATGCAGGAAGGCGACGAAGGGTCATCGCGTGGAACGGTCGGCCCTCGCGACGGAACTTCCGCTCGAAGTTCGTGCCGACCACCTCTCCCTCGCCCGCGGAGGCGGGCGACTCGAAGGGGCCCCGCGCGAAGAGCGAAGCGTGGCGGGCCGCATGCTCCTCGTACCAGGACCAGAGATCGTCGTGATCGGTCACGATCCGGAACTCGCCATCGGGGGCGAGCACCCGGTGGACCGCGGCCATCGTCTCGTCCTGGACGACCCGTCGCTTGTGGTGCCGGGACTTCGGCCAGGGGTCGCTGAAGTAGAGGTGGACGACGCGGCAGCACGAGTCCGGGAGGCGATGGACGACGATCTCGGTCGCGTCGTCGTGGAGCATGCGCACGTTCTCGAACGCTCGACGCCGCAGTCGGTCCGCCGCGTAGCGGAAGAACTCGCCCGCCCACTCGATCCCGAGGAAGTTCGTCTCCTGCTGGAGCTCCGCCTGCTGGACGAGGAACGTCCCCTTCCCGGAACCGATCTCCAGCTCGAACGGCCGACCGGGATCGGCGAAGAGCGCCCGGGGATCCCACGGCCCCGCATCGAACGGGGGCAGGTCGTCCCGCGTCAGTCCGTATCCGGCGAACTCCTGGTCACGGCCTCGGCTCAGTCCGAACGACATCATTCCCCTCCTCGATTCGGGACCTCCGGTCGCCGAGGGGTCGACAGGACCCACGATCCGATCGACTCCATCGCCGCCTCGTCCATGGTCGTGTCGATGATCGCGTACTCGTCGGGCGAGCCGGTGGTCGTGGGCTGCAGCATGTGGTTGAGACCCTCGAACCGGACGATCTCCACCGCGCCTCCCCCATCCCGGACCGCCCTCTCGATCGCGGGGAGATTGAGATCGTGCCAGACCTGGAGATCCAGGGTCCCGTTCACGGCGAGGACCGGGACCCTCACCGAACGCCAGGCGACCGCGGGATCGAATCGAATGAACGCCCGCATCCACGGCGATCCCATCTGGGCCATGCCGGCCCGTCGGAGTTCCGCGAGATCCGCCTCGTCGAGCTCCACGCCCTGGAGGGCCAGCTGCCGATCCTGCAGTTCCGCCAGAAGCGGCTCGATGACCGTGGACTCGACCTCCTCGTTCCTCATGGCGTCCATCAAGGCCCGGTGGGCGGCGTCGACGTCCCGGATCGCCTCCTCGTCCGCCCCGGCCGCTCGCAGGATCCTCGCCGACTGGTCGCTCATGATGGCGCCACCGTCGACCCCGGTCCCGGCGATCGAGACCACGAAGGCCGGGGCCGCCTCGGGGAACGACGGTGCCATGCCCGCGGCGACGATCGCAGCGAGGAGGCCGCCTTCGCTGTGGCCGACGACGCCGCATCGATCGCAGTCGACGCCGGGAGCTCGCTTCAGGTACCCGAGCGCGGCCGCGGCATCGTCCGCGAGGTCGAATCCGGTGGCGGTCGAGAACTCGCCGGTGCTGGCACCGACTCCACGATCGTCGTAGCGGAACGAGGCGATGCCCATCCGGGCGAGCCGGTCGGCGAGGACCAGGAAGGGTCGGTGACCCAGGAGTTCCTCGTCCCGATTCTGGGGACCGCTGCCGGTGACCAGCACGACCGCGGGGAACCCGTTCTCGTCGGGATCGGTGCCGGGGATCACGAGCGTCCCGGCGAGGACGTGGCCGGCCGGGGTGGCGACTTCCGCCTCGACCTCGGCATAGGGCAGCGGAGGCACCGGGTCCTGTGGACGCCGACGCTCGGCGACGGCGCCCTCGGCGGCCCGCTCGAATTCGATGGGAAGATCGAACTGGCCCTGCCGGAACGCTCCGGTCCAGGAGTCGCCCTCGGGCCGGATGAGAAGTTGCGCCTCGACCTGCACGGGAAGGCGCCAGACCCGGAGCTCGGGATTCGATTCGAGCGGCGTGGCTTCCTCGCCGGGTCCCGGGATCGGCAGCGAACCCGGAAGCAGGACGATCCCCTGGACCCCCTGGGCCGGAATGTCCATCATCGCGAGCTCGACGCCGTCGACCTCGCCGAGGACGATCGTGATCGGAAGACGGGTGTTGCCGGGCAGGGCCAGGATCGCATCGTGTCGCGAGGCCCCGGGAAGCCCTCGGACCTTCGGGATCGAACGAACGTCGAAGCTCGCCGGAGGAAGGTCGACGAGCCTCGCGGGCCCCGTGAGGATGTCGAGCGTGGCGGATGCCCGCCCTTCCTCGGGCCTCCCGATCGAGACGCCCACGGACAGGACCGGGGCCCGTGCCTCGACCTTCAGCCCGTCGGCCCCCTTCTCGACGGAGCGGGCCTCGACCCCGAGTGCACCGAGGGCGGGAATCGTCACGATCGCGGTGTCCGCTTCCGCGCCCTCGACCAGCTCGACCTGCACGAAGACCGTGCCGCCGGCCATCCGGGCCTCGCCGCACCAGATGCCCTCGAACCCGTCGGCCTGGGCTGCCGGGGACGCGAGCAGGACCCCGAGGACCTGCAGCAGGGCTGGAATGACGAAGGACGACCGGGGCATGGCCGAATCGTACCTGCGCCGGGAGGGCCGGCTCAATCCGGGTCGTACTCGATCATTCGATCGATCCGATTGCCCTCGCCGATGATCGCGACCTTGGGACGGTGCCGGTCGAACTCCTCGACCGTGAGGTGGCAGAACGACATGATCAGCACCGTGTTGCCCGGCGCGGTGAGGCGGGCCGCCGCCCCGTTGATGCCGATGATCCCGCTGCCCGCTTCGCCCTTGAACACGTAGGTCTCGAATCGGCTGCCGCTGTCGACATCGCAGACGAGGACCTTCTCGTTCACGCGAAGGCCGGTGGCGTCGAGCAGGTCGGTGTCGATCGTGATCGACCCGATGTAGTCGGGATCGCACTGGGTCACGGCGGCGCCGTGGATCTTGCCGAAGAGAACCTCGCGAAGCATGTCGTCTCCCGCTTCCTCTCAGGAATCGCCGCCGGCCGCGTCCTCGGGCCGGATCCACTGGACCCTCGAACCGTCGCGCCAGAGCGACTCGAGATCGTAGTAGAGCCGCTGCGAGGGTTCGAACAGATGGACCACCACGTTCACGAAGTCGGCGACGACCCAGCTGGTGGCCGAATCGCGGTTGGTCCGGAACGGCGGATCGCCGCCCTCCTTGCCGAGGTCCTCGAGGGCCTGGGCCACCGACCTCATCTGCCGATCGCTCGTTCCCGATGCGATCACGATGAAGTCGCAGACCTGGCTGAGGCCGGCGACGTCGAGCACGAGGACGTCGGTGCACTTCATGTCGGAACAGGTCCGGGCGCACTCGATGGCGAACGCCCGGACCTGCTTCGATTCTTCGCTGGACATGCCTGCCGTCACGACGGGATCACAGTCCGAAGATGTCGGAGATGTACGGGCCGACCTTGACGATCAGGCCCGCGAACACCACCGAGACCACGCTGACCAGCTTGATGAGGATGTTCAGGGCGGGACCCGAGGTGTCCTTGAACGGATCCCCGACGGTGTCGCCGACGACGCCCGCCTTGTGGGAATCCGAGCCCTTGCCACCGAACTTGCCGGTCTCGATGTACTTCTTGGCGTTGTCCCAGGCACCACCGGCGTTGGCCATGAAGATCGCCACCGCGAAGCCGCAGACGAGCGTGCCCGCGAGGAGGCCCATCACGCCGGCCACGCCGAGCACGAGCCCGACGAGGATCGGGACCGCGACGGCCATGAGCGAGGGAAGGACCATCTCCTTCTGCGCGCCCGCGGTCGAGATCGCGACGCATGAGGCGTAGTCCGGGTACTCCTTGCCGTCGATGTCGATGCGGTAGGGCCACTTCAGGGGGTCGGCGACGTCCTCGTCGGACATGCCGTTCTTCTTGAAGGCGCCCTTCATGATGCCGAACTGGCGACGGCACTCGTCGATCATCGCGAACGCCGCCCGGCCGACCGCGTTCATCGTCATCGCACAGAAGACGAAGACGAGCATCACGCCGACGAACAGGCCGGCGAGGACCTTCGGGTTCATCAGGGTCACGTCGTAGTAGGCGAGCAGCTGCGGGATCGTCGCCTTCTCGGCGGGGACGATCTCGAAGGGATACGAGGCGCCTTCCTTCTCCATGACGTAGAGGCCGTTGCCGAGCGAGGTGGCATCCGACAGGTTCCAGTCGCCGGCGAAGCCGTCCTCGATCTTCGAACGATCACGAGGAGCGAGGAGCAGGGCGCCCTGCGGCTCCGGCGTCTCGGCGGAGGGATCCCCGTTCATCGCGAACACGCCGTGCCCCTCGTAGACCGCACTCGTGGCCTGGAGCTGCTCCGGCGCGGTCGAGACGCTGGCGAGGTTGGTCTTGACCGTGATGACGTACGCCGCCAGCAGGGCGAGGGCCGTCAGGGCGGCCGATCCGATGGCGAATCCCTTGCCGGTCGCGGCGGTGGTGTTGCCCAGCGAGTCGAGCATGTCGGTCCGCTCGCGGACGATCGGCTCCTGGTGGGTCATCTCGGCGTTGCCACCGGCGTTGTCCGCGATCGGGCCGTAGGCGTCGGTCGCGAGCGTGATGCCGAGGGTGGAGAGCATGCCGACCGCCGCGATGCCGACGCCGAAGACGCCCATGAGGAACGTGTCGGTGCCGCCCGCGGAGACGAAGGCGACCAGAATGGCGACGACGACGGTGATCAGCGGGATCCAGGTGGACTTCATGCCCTCGGCGATGCCGCTGATGATCACGGTCGCGGGGCCCATCTGTGCCTGCTCCGAGATCCGCTGCGTCGGTGCATGCTCGTAGGAGGTGTACCGCTCGGTACCCCAGGCGATCACCAGCCCGGACAGGAGTCCGGCGACGATCGCGATCCAGAGCCCGATCCAGCTGACGCCGGGAACGCCGTTGAGGGTGAACCAGAGAAGTCCCGCAGAGCCGACCACGATCAGGGCGGAGCTCATCCAGACGCCCATGTGGAGACTCTTGAGGAGCTCGGCCAGCGAGGCGCCTTCCTTGGTCTTCACCACGAAGATCGAGAGGACCGACGCGAGGATCCCCAGACCCGCGAGGGCCGGGGCCAGGGTCACCAGCTTGAGGCCGTTGACGAGTTCGTTCTCGGATCCCGGGGCGAAGAGCTGGATCGAGGCCGCGGCCGCGAGGGCCATCGCCGCGAGCACCGAGCCGTAGTAGGACTCGTAGAGGTCGGCACCCATGCCGGCGACGTCGCCCACGTTGTCACCGACGTTGTCGGC